>NZ_KV793657.1:0-84187 GCF_001808545.1 Corynebacterium sp. HMSC077D03 | reverse complement strand
CCCCGGACCGGCGGCGACACCTGCCGGTACCGGGGTACTGTCGTATAAGTCGTATTTTCCGCCCACAGGCCTCGCTCCTCCGGGCAAAGATAGACCTTCCTGTCAGCGCATGTTCGCATGCATCCCTCGAGTAAGTTTGGAGTGTTCACAGTGAAGATTGCGATTCTGGGCGGCGACGGTTTCTGTGGATGGCCAGCATCCCTTTATTTGTCCGACCAGAGCCATGACGTCATCATCGTGGATAATCTCTCACGCCGCGCTATCGACGAGGAACTCGGCGCGAGTTCGTTAACCCCCATCGTCTCGATTGAGGAACGCATCGCGGCATGGCATGAGGTCTCCGGCAAGACCATCGCTTTCCACAACTTGGACGTTGCTCAGGACTACGACGCTTTGCTCGACTTCCTGGTAACTGAACAACCGGATGCAGTAGTGCACTTTGCTGAGCAGCGCGCTGCTCCTTATTCCATGAAGAATTCGCGTACCAAGCGTTACACGGTGGATAACAACATCAACGCCACCCATAACCTGCTGGCCGCCATCGTGGAATCCGGCCTCGACATCCACGTGGCTCACCTCGGCACCATGGGCGTCTACGGCTACGGCACCGCGGGCATGGAAATCCCGGAAGGCTACCTCGACGTACAGGTCAAGGTGGAGGGCCAGGAGCCAATCGAGCAGTCCATCCTCTACCCTTCCAACCCAGGCTCGGTCTACCACATGACCAAGGTGCTGGATCAGCACCTTTTTGCCTACTACGTCAAGAACGATGAGCTGCGCGTCACCGACCTACACCAGGGCATCATCTGGGGTACTCACACCGAGCAAACACTTAAAGACGAGCGCCTCATCAACCGCTTCGACTACGACGGCGACTATGGCACGGTGCTCAACCGCTTCCTCATCCAGGCAGGTATCGGTTACCCGCTGACTGTCCACGGCACCGGTGGCCAGACCCGCGCTTTCATCCACATCCGCGACATGGTCCGCTGCATCGAATTGGCTCTGGAGAATCCGCCGGCCAAGGGCGAACGCGTAAAGATCATCAACCAGATGACAGAAACCCATCGCGTGCGCGACCTTGCAGAACTCGTCGCCGAGCTTTCCGGTGCGAAGCTCGCCATGGTGCCGAACCCGCGCAAGGAATCGGCAGAAAACGAGCTGCACGTTTCCAACAACACCTTCTTGGAACTTGGCCTTGAGCCAACTACCTTGAGCGAGGGGCTCCTCCACGAGATCGAGGAGGTAGCAAGGCGCTACGCGGACCGCGTGGATCGCTCCAAGATTCCAGCGCAGTCGCTGTGGACGAAGCAGCAACAGGTTGGAATTCCGGAGGAATTCCTCGACAAGGCCGCTCACTAACCCCACTTTTAAACCGTGCGCATCGCAATCGTTACCGAGGTCTTTCTCCCGAAGATCGACGGAGTAGTCACCCGCCTGACCAAGACCCTAGAGCAGCTTGCTGTTCTAGGGCACGAAGTCAAAATTTTCGCCCCGGGCAATCCTCCGAAAAGTTTTGCAGGCTTTGAGGTTTCCCCGATCCCCAGCCTTTCCTTACCGGTCTACCCGGAGATCAAATTCGGTCTTCCAACTTGGGGATTCTTCAGGGAAATCCGCGAATGGGACCCAGACGTAATTCATGCCGTCAACCCCATTTGGACTGCCGCACTAGGCGTCTTCGCTGCCCGGCGCGATGCGGTCCCGCTGGTGGCAAGCTTTCACACCAACGTCCCGGAATATGTTGACGCTCTCGGCATCGGGTGGACACGCCCGCTGACAGAGCATGCGATCACCTACCTACACAACCAGGCCGCGGTGAACCTGTGCACGTCTGCCCCCATGGTGGATAAGGCCCGCACGATTGGGATGCACAACGTGAAGTTGTGGCCCAAGGCCGTAGACACTCAGACCTATCACCCGAAAAAATCCACACCAGTCATGCGTGAGCGCCTCAGCGCAGGCAACCCCGACGCCCCGCTTCTTACCTATATCGGCCGCATTTCCAAAGAAAAGGACCTGGAGCGGCTCGCCAACGTAACAAAACTCGTGCGCCAGGAAGTACCCGCGGCACGCTTGGCCATCGTGGGCGCTGGCCCCTATCTGGAGCAGCTCAAGAAGTCCTTCGACCCTGAAGTCACTGTCTTTACCGGTTATTTGTCCGGCGAAAAGCTGGCGCAGGCATTCGCTTCCGGTGACGTTTTCCTCTTCCCCTCAGCGACGGAAACTTTAGGCTTGGTTGCCCTTGAATCCTTTGCTGCCGGAGTGCCTGTCATCGGTACAAACGCCGGCGGCATCCCTTTCGTCATCGACGAGGGCGAAACCGGTCACCTCATCGATCGCGATGCTTCTGACGATGAATGGGCCGCAGCTGCGATTGGTCTATTGACAGATCCCGCGCGACGCGCCCGCATGGGTCAGGCCGCGCGTACCGAAGCAGAGCGCTATTCATGGTTAGAATCCACAAAGGCACTCGTTGCCGCTTATGAAGAAGCGATAGATAATCCCTACCGACGCTGAGGAAGTTTCACGCCCCATGCCATTGCCGCCGTTGCCACTGCCTAAAAATCTGGAAGAAATTTACTCCGCCGGTGCCTTCGTGCAAGCAGGTATCGATGCGGAATTTACAAAGCAGCTGGGCGAGGTTGAAGCGATGGAGTTCAACTTCCAGCCTTCCCCGAGCGCTGATGGGACTACCGAATTGGACCAAAAGGTCCAGGTTCGCTTCAACACTGCGCAGGGAATACGCGATTTTCCAGGCATGCGCCTTGCCACCATCAAGGATGGCATTCTCACCTGGTGCGCGGAAGGTGCGCGTCAAGCGCCCATCGCGGAGTTCCACGAACCGCAACCTTTCGAGTACTCACTGCTTAATATCGCGCGCTTCCTCGTGGGCAACGCCCCGGTCGCCCGGGTACCGCAGGGCGATCACGAGGCAGTGGTGGCCATTGCGTTCAACAGTCTTCCGCACGATACGGCCAGCACTATCTCCTTAGGACTTGAGCGTTTCAGCGGCGGCATCGACGAGCGCTTGGCCTTGCTGAACCTCGCGCAAGCGCGCCGGCTCGAAGCTGATTCCGCGCCGGGTAACGCCAAGGGCGGCGCCACAGCGGAGACAATCACGCTCAGCGATGGCACCAGCGTGCATTTGAGCGCCAAGGATGCACCGGGTGGCCAGCGCATCGTTGGCATCCGCAAGGCCCATTCGGGTGTACTGCCAGAGCACGTGCTTGCCGACGCCCATTTCACCGCCGTTGAGCACCAGTTCTACCTGGAGTCGCGCTTTCCTGATGCCGCCGTGCAGTTTGATGCCGCAACGGCCACCGCGATGCTTTCTACCTCGACCGGTTCGACGCCCGTCGATGCTCATCTCATCGCAACGGTCGACTCCGATGAGTTCACGTGGGCGTGGGCTGATCCGGACTATGCGGGCACGCATTCTGCACGCGCTTCCTTCAACTTGCAACGCTTCGGGCGCGATAACTGCGTCCCAGATCTTGTCCGGCCTTGCCTACCAATGGAGTGGGCGAAGGACGCTTTTCTTCCGCAGATTGCGATGCCCATCCTCGGCGCATGGACTTTGCTGACCGTACCGCTGGGTGAAAAGACCGGTATCCTCCTAGCGAGCTCGCCTACGCTGACGTTACCTGCCCCTACTCTGGAGGTTACCGAGGCAGTGCTGGCTGTCGACCTTCCTGCAGGCTGCGACGCCGAACGCGCCCGTGCCGCTTACGCCGCTAACCGCGGCGTCGCCAGTTGGTAAAGCATTCGTGCCAGCATTTAGGCGTTGGCGATAACCTCGCGGAATTCGGCGGCCTCTCCCGCTGCGGGGAACGCAGCATCATGAGTTTTATCTACTAGGACCGCACGCACACCTTCGACAAAATCTGGCCGGCGCAACATGTGCTTGCCCAAAGCCAGCTCCATGCGCAGGGCCTCACGGACGTCTTTCGCTTTGGCTTCCGCAGCGAAAAGTTCAGTAGCCGCAACCAAAGATGAAGGGCTAGCCTTTTCAGTAAGTTTTGCAAAGTCCTCTGCCAGCTGCGTATGGGCCGGAAGCGCTTGCTTGATTTCGGCCCATGTATCCAAGGCAAAGACTTCATCGATGTCATCAATGAGCTCTGCTAGCTCAGGTTTACCTTCCGGTTTAATCGCGTGCTTTTCTGCAGCGGCATCGACGCCTTCGGCAATAACATCATCGATGAATGCTTGGGGGCTTTCGATGACGTGCGTCGCCAAGCCAGCCCAGAGCATATCTGCGGCATACATGCGGTAGCCGCTAAGCCCCCAAAACTTTGCCAGTGCGGGATCGGATTTTCCACGCGTGCCAATCATGCGTTGGGCCATGTAGGCGACACCGACGTCAGTGATATAGCCAATTGCCATCTCTGGCATCGAAGCAAATGCTTTGTCGGTGACGATTCGGTGCGAACCGTGGGCGGAAATTCCTAGTCCGCCTCCCATGACGACGCCGTCGATAACGGAGATATAGGGCTTGGGATACTCGGCGATATCACCGTTCAGTTTGTACTCTTTTTCAAAGAATTCATCCACTTGTCCCCAACGTTCCTCCAAGACTCCGTCGCGGGCGGCACGTACGTCACCACCAGCACAAAAGGCCTTGGGGTTTCGCGAGTGAACCAGCACTTGTTGGACATTTTCGTCTTCGCGCCACTGGGAAAGAGCTTGGCGAATAATGTCAAGCATCTCAGGATTTAAACTATTGAGCGCGCGCGGCCGATCCAGCTCGATAACTCCGGTATGGTTGCGAACTGATACTTTCACTGGCTCGGCGTGAGAACTTGTTTCTACAGCATTGTTATTCTCAGACATGCCCTCCAGTGTGGCATATCACATTAGATACGGCTACCCCGATAAATCACAGATTGGTGGACGATTTGGCCCCGCAGCTCATTGCACTAGACATGGACGGCACTCTCTTAAACCCGGAGGGTCAACTTCCACATGACTTTGCGGAACTTAAGGCACTCGCTGCCGAAAATGAGTCCGTTCTAATCCCGGCGTCGGGCCGCCAGCTTGCCACCTTGCAGAAGATGTTCCCCGACTTTGACGCCTTCATTGCCGAAAACGGTGCGGTGGTCATGCGCGACAATGAGATCATTGCGTCCTTTCCCCTACCCCCTGAAGCTGTACGTCGCGTTCTAGCAGCATCGTCTGAGTTCCCTGCTGAGCACACGTTGGTTCTGTGCACCCCGGAGTGCGCTTTTATCAAGCGCGATATCCCAGAGCATGCGATTCAGGAAATCGCCAAGTATTACAGTGCGGTTAAGTGGGTGGAGTCCCTCGATGAGGTGCCGCTCGATAACGTCATTAAAATTGCGGCCTACTGTAAGGACGGCTCAGAGGCCAACCTCGCCCCTACGGTCCGCAAGGTCGTGCCGGAACACACCGTGGCCATCTCCGGCAAGGTCTGGCTCGATGTCATGGCAGACGGCGTCGACAAGGGCAAGGCTTTGACTGCTATGGCCAAGCTTAGCGACGTCGCGCTTTCCGAGACCGCCGCCTTCGGTGACTTCTTAAACGACTACGAGCTTTTGCGTGCCGCGGGCCTAGCGGTAGCAATGGAAAACGCGCATCCACAGTTGAAGGAGATCGCAGATATAATCGCCCCGTCCAATGCAGACAACGGTGTGTCCACGGTTCTGCGTAAACTGTTCGCGGAGTCTGCTACCAGCAATTTAGGCACAAGTTAGGTTGCCCAAATAAGGGTGAGTACTCCTCCCCATTTTTTAGGATTCATTTACCGACGCGGGCTAGAATAACCCAGTTGCTAGCCACTATTTCCCTGGAGAATGTTTTGAAACAGTTTTTGAGGTCCCTCCTCGGCCGACCAACGCAACAGCCTCAGGAGGCCCCGCAGAAACCGGTATATCAACCAGTGGCGGATAACAAGGATCACAACAACGATCCAAAGAAGGCAGATCCACAAATCAATGGTTCGCAGGACAAGTCTGTGAACATGCCTTCCCAGGCTAAGTCTGCCAAGGCAAACTCCTCTAAGCCAGCACAGCAGAAGCAGTCCGAACAGAAGCAGCCTGAGCAAAAGAAGTCGACTTCTGCCCCTAAGAAGCCGGAGAACTCTAAGCCTGCCGCTGCCCCTAACAAGCCGGCCGCACAAAACAAGCCTTCCGCAGCATCGGGCAAGCCTGACACTTCCAACGCCAAGCCAGGCAATACGGTACCGAAGCCAAGTGCGCCAGCCCCTACACAAGGTTCTGCTGAATCTAAGCCGCAGCCAGATCCTCAGAAGAAGCAGACTGATTCCAAGGCTCCAGCAAAGCCAGCTCCGAAGAACACCAAGAATGCTCGTCTGGTCTACCCACCTCAGGAAAAGGGCGCTGCAAACAAGCCAGCATCAGCTTCCCAACAGAAGACCGAGGCAAAGCAATCTCCTGCCGCTCCCAAGGGCGTAGCGCCGAAGAACTCTACACCTAAGAATTCTGCAGATTCCGCAGCCTCCTCATCCAAGGATGCGAAGGCCAACAAGCCTGCTGCAGAAAAACCAAAGCAGTCTGCACAAAAGGCACAGCCGACGCAGCCCCCAAAGCAAGCTCCTCAGAAGTCTCAGCCTGCCCAGCAACTTAAGCCAAAGACTTCTCAAGCTCCTCAGCAGAAAACTGCCGCTGCGAAGCCTCAGCCCGCTCAACAGCAGAAGCCACAAACTGCGCAGCAACAGAAGCCGGCGCAAAAGCAGGCCAGCCAACCCCAAAAGACTCCTGCTCAAAAGCCGATAAGCCCGAAGTCTCTGCCTGCCAAGAATGTGCAGCCAGGCGCCAAGGCTCAGCCAAGCAATAAGCCTCAGCAGCCTGCGCAGCAGATGCCCCAACCCGCTCAACAGCAGAAGCCACAAACTGCGCAGCAACAGAAGCCGGCGCAAAAGCAGGCCAGCCAACCCCAAAAGACTCCTGCTCAAAAGCCGATAAGCCCGAAGTCTCTGCCTGCCAAGAATGTGCAGCCAGGCGCCAAGGCCCAGCCAAGCAATAAGCCTCAGCAGCCTGCACAGAAGTCTGCACAGCAAAAGCCCCAGCCACAGCCGCAGAACCAGAACCAGTCTGGTTCTGCTCAAAAGCAACAGCTAAAGTCAGCTCCGCTACCAAAGAATGCTGCACAAAAGCCACAGCAGCAGGCTCAGCCAGCTCCGAAGGCTTCTGTTCAGAAGCCAGTTCAGTCGAAGCCGTCAGCACCGCAGGCTAAGTCTGCTGAGAAGCCAGCCGAAAAGCCTAAGCCTGCTGCTAAGTCTGCACCACAGACCGAGCAGAAGTCGGGCAAGAAGCCGCAGCCGTCTCAGCCGAAGAAGAACGCTGACCGCGCTGGCGGTGCTGGTCGCGCTGCTGGCGCTGCTGCAGCGGCAGGCGCAGCTGGTGCTGCAGGCACGGCAGGTGCTTCCGCAGCAAAGTCTCCGTCGGCGAAGACACCAGCGGCCGATCAGGAAATCAAGCGTGCACTCGCACGCCGTTCCCAGCCGGTTGGTACGCCTACCCCAAAGCAGATGAAGCCACCGAAGCCTTCCCGCGAGGCACGTAAGAATCCTGAGCAGCACGATGGTACCGGCAAGGCAGCCTCTGCTGGTGCTGTGGCTGGTGCGGCAGCAGGCGCGGCTAGTGCTTCCACGGCGTCGGCAAGCGAGGCTCCAAAGAAGACCTCCTACGTGCAGCCGCCGCAGAAAGCATCGCAGCCAAAGCAAGACTCCAAACCGGCAAAGCCGGTGATGGTGGACCGCTTCCCGCACGAACCGGAAGCGTTGAAGACCCCGCACGATAGCAAGGAAGTAAAGCGCACTAAGCGCGCACGCCTGCGCCAGGTTAAGGGCCTTGACGGCCTGCGCGGCTTAGCCGTTCTTGCTGTGGTTATCTACCACTTCTTCGGCGACGTGCTGCCTGGTGGTTACCTTGGCGTGGACATGTTCTTCGTGCTCTCCGGCTTCCTCATCACCTCCCTGCTGGTGCGTGAGTTCCGTGTGAGCGGTCGAATCAGCCTGAAGGACTTCTGGGTACGTCGATTCCGCCGCATCCTGCCCGCAGCGCTGACCGTTTTGATTATCTGTACTGCCATCGTGGCCCTCATCGGCGGCGATATCGCAGTCGGTATCCGTGAGCAGTTCCTGGGCACGTTCTTCTTCGTCAACAACTGGACGCAGATTGCCACCTCCCAGTCCTACTTCGCGGACAATGAGATCCAGGTCTTTGCCCACTACTGGTCCTTGGCCGTAGAAGAGCAGTTCTACGTCATCTGGCCGCTGCTTATCTTTGGTGTCTTTGCCATCTCCCGCCGTCAGCCGCGCCGTCTGCCAATCGCAGTCTCGCTGCTGCTGGCTATCGCCTCCGGCGTAGCAATGTGGCTGATTTACACCCCGGGCCAAGACCCAACCCGCGTGTACTACGGCACCGATACCCACGCCTTCGGCCTGCTCATCGGTGCTATTCTGTCCCTGATTGTTACCAGCACCAAGTCCCACCCGAAGGCAGATTCTTGGCCAAGCCCTGGTAAGTCTGAACAGGTAATGGCCGGCGTCATCGGCACCTTCGCCTTGGCCGGCTACATCGCGCAGCTGTTCCTCATGCCGGACGATGCTGAGTTCACCTACCGCGGCGGCCTCATCCTCACCAGCGTTCTCGGCGCACTGATGATCTGGGGCGTTATCCGTGAGTTCGGTCCGCTCAAGTGGATCTTCAGCACCGCCGTCATGCGTTGGCTCGGCCAACGCTCCTTCTCGCTGTACCTGTGGCACTGGCCGGTCGTGATGATTTTGCGCGCGATTTTCGACGGAAACCACTCCTCCGACAAGCCGTGGATTCTGGGCCTTGTCGCGGTACCGATCTCTTTCTTGCTGGCAGAGCTTTCCTACCAGTTCGTGGAGAATCCTTTCCGCCGCGGCGGTTACAAGAAGACGTGGACTGGCTACTGGGCGGCCCGCCCATCCATGTCCGAGATGAAGGACGGATTTGCCAAGGCCTTTTGGCCGCTCGTGCCGTTGATCGTCGTCGCTTCCCTAGTGGGCGTGGGCTATGCGCTGGCGACCTCCAGCGATAAGTCTGAGCTGGAGCAGCAGCTCGAGCAACTGCAGAAGCAGAATAAGTCCACGCAAAACGGCGGCCCAGCGCCTGCTGCCGCACCAAGCACGCAGACGGAAAAGACGCGTCGCCCGATGCCAACCGGCAATGAAATTACCGCCATCGGTGACTCGGTGATGTTGGCTGCCTCCGAGGCACTGCAGCAGCGCTACCCAGGCATCTACATCGACGCTGAGGTCTCCCGCCACTACAGCGCTGCCCCACCAATCATCGAGCAGCTGAAGGCAGCCGGCGACCTGCGCTCCACGGTCTTCCTTGGCTTCGGCACCAATGGCCCGGCATTCCCCGACCAGATTCAGGAAGTCGTTGACCTCATCGGCCCAGACCACACCATCGTGATGGCCGTTCCTTACGGCGACCGCGAATGGATGGCACAGTCTCAAAGCGACGTCATCGACGCTGCGAAAAAGTACGACAACGTCTACCTCGCTGACTGGTGCACCCACGCACAGAACAACCCGAACTTGCTCTATTCCGACGGCATTCACCCGCTTCCGGAAGGCGCCTCGGAATACGCCCTGGCGTTCCACTACGCCTTGTTGCAGTACTCCAACTACGACAAGAACTTGGATTCCAAGTGCCAGATCTAGTAGTTCTTTAGCCAAAGCTCCTAGAACGCAAAAGGCGGACGGTCCCTTACAACGGACTGTCCGCCTTTTCGTTTGTCTAACGCTTGAGCCGATATCTTCGTTATCATGTTTTTGGATTTATGTAGGAAACTGAACACACGAGGAACTTCCTGTTGACAGCTCTACGCAAGGAATGGATTTGGTTGGCCGCCACGGCAGCGCTTGCGCTAGTCGCCGCAATAGTTGTAATTCTCGGCTGGGACAGCCTCCCAGACCCGCTACCCAAGCATTTCAATGGTCGAGGCGAACCTGATGCATGGATGCCAAAGACCTATCGAAATGCAATTGGTTTTGCGTTACTTGTACCTCTCGTTCTCACGATTACATCAGCAGTAACTATCGGAATAACGCAACAAAGCACCAAGACAACCACAAGCAGCTATTCGCAGGCTTCTGCGGTTGATATCGAGCGTAGCCGTGCTCACTCCGCTGCTATCCTTCCCACGTTAAGCTTTTGGTTCTTCGCCCTAACGGCGATCTGCACGGCGTTCGCGCTCACTGGAATCTTTCTCAGCGGCCCTAGACCGCTAATTTTCCCCTGCTTAGTCGTTGCCATCCTTGTGGTTTGCGTCTGGCTCGTGTTCAGGTTGAATAGCATAAATAAAAAGCTGGATGAACAATTTCCTGACTCCTCTACAGCGGGCAAGCTTCGTTACGGATTGTTCTACTACGACCCCACAGATACCCGCGCGATGGTGCCCCTTCCCAGCGGTTCTTCCCAATTCAACTTTGGGCAGAAAAATTCCTGGTTTATCCTCGCTGGGCTCTTAGTACCTGCGGCCCTATTGATTATCCTTCTTAGCGTCGCGGCCTAGATTGCCCAAATAAAAAAGTCCGCCTCCCTGCGCTGCGTGGTTGTATACACGGTGCAGGGAGGCAGATTACTTTTAAGCCAGTGCCTTAGGACTCGACCTTGTATTCGGCCATGCGGTCCCACTCAGTCTTGCCGTCGATGTGGACGTTGATGATTTCTGGGGTCTCAAGCAGGTACTTCGGGAACTCCTCGCAGGAGCGCTTGAAGTGCTCGCCCTCGACGTGCTCGACGTCCTTGCCATCGGCATAAGCCTCAACGAGGAGGAAGCGCTGACGGTCCTCCGGATCACGGTACCAATCAAAGTTCAGGCAACCCGGCTCCGCATTACAAGCCTGGGTGTACCAGTCGATCTCCTCGAGGAAGGTTTCTGCGTATTCAGGCTTTACGTGGAATTTTACGTTAATCAAAATCATGAGCCCCATCGTACGTATGTGTATTTTCGTCCGCCACGATGCAGCACAGCGGCATGATTGGGGGTTTCACCAACGAGCACAGCACGCGCCACCCAGATCGCCTTCGGCAACAGTAGCCAAATACTATATTGTGTAAGAATCCTCTTTAGAAAGGCCCCTACCCTCCTGTAACTACGCAAATCTCTTTGGACGAAGGCCGCGCGCTGTGGCGCCGGAGGCTTCGCCGATGGATTGCACTCGGGGTTTTATCGTCGTCTGCGGACTGATTTTGTGCGTAGGTACGATCCTTGGCAGAGAGGCTGCCCGCAACTGGGCCGATTATCACGCAGCACGCCCGCTGTGTGAGCGCGAGGTGCTCAAGCAGGCCAAGATTCCGGAGCGCGCAATGTTCCTTACTGAGACCATCCCGGAAACGGATTCAAAGATCAGCGCGCCCATGCGTGTTTATACCGCCCACGGTGAGGTCATCTTCATCAACGATGAGGGCGTTGAGGATGAAGGCACCTATGACTGCTTGGTGAGTTTCCGTACCCATAGCTTTGTCACGAGCCGCGCCGAAGTCTCTGGCATTGCCCCCGCTGCCCTAGTGGAGGCTTCATGAGTTCGCTGGCGAAGGAACTAAGCGCTAGGCGACGCCGTCAAAAACTCGGCGTCGCTCTTCTTGTGGTGGGAGCAGTCGCGGTGACTGCGTTGTCGATGACCCGCTCAATTTCGAAGTACTACGGATGGATCAATATCAACCGTGCGGCTCAGGTCTGTGAGGCCACCGTGCAAGACCTTGCCGCCCGCCCCGAGACAGTGAACTTTCCCGGCGCGCCTGACATGGTCACCGACCGTATCTTAAAGGACGGAATCGTCCACTATGCAGGCACCGGCAGCGTGACTATGGAGGACGCAGCCGGTACCCGAAACGTGGGTTTCTTTAGCTGCTCTGTAGATCTGCGCGCGAGCACCAATTTCGTTGATTCGAGCGCCACGCTATTAGGCGTAGAGCCGGCCGCATTAGCTAGTTGAAAAAGTACTCGGCGAGGTAGACAAAGTTGCCGTCAAAGCTGGTGGCTACGCCGAAGTGCTTGCCCGGTGCTGGGGTAACTGGAACGTCACGGTTGAGCCAGTTGAGGCGGTCGTGAGCTTCCTGAATGGTCAGGCGGTAGACGTTGCCGCTGCCTTCGTTCAAGTGAGTGCGGCCGTCACCGACGTTACTGCGGTAGGTAAGAGCACCAGCCGCGCCCTGGTCAGCCCATTCCTGAGCGATGTTGCGAGCGTTCGGATCCTCAACGTGGCCCTGCTTGCGCAGGTGCTCAGTGGTGGCGCCGACGAGGTGGTGAGCTACCTCCGGAGCTGGCTGCTTGACAAACGGCGGAAGCTGAATGTTGTACTGCTTTGCAAGGTCATAAGCCTGCGGTGACAGTTCGACCTGTGGGACGCCAGCTGGAATGAACTGGGAGCTGCCAGCGGTGACATCTGCCGGGATGCCCGCAGGTAGCTGGGAGGAGAAATCCGGAAGCTGAGCGTGTGCAGGAGCCAAGCTGCCGGCTGCGAGAGTAAGGGCGATGGAAACGGGGAGAATACGGCGCGTCAGTTTCATATCCTCCACCGTGCCACACACTGGGGCGAGCTGAATAGTATTAGGCAGTGCTGAAAGCGAGATCGCAATAGCATTGTTATCTACGCATTCTTAGCCTTCGAGCTTCTCGCCAAGCTCTAGCCACTCCATCTCAAGCTCCTCGCGCTGAGAGGTTACTTCCTTCAGCTTGCTGTCTAACTCGGTTAGCTTCGCGGTGTCGATGTCGCCCGCGCCTGCCACCTCGGCCATCTCGGCGTTGAGCTTGGTGGCTTGCTCGTCGAGCTTGCCCATTTTGCGCTCCAAGGCATTCATCTTCTTGGTCAACTCGCGTTCCTCTTGGGAGGACAGGCGCTTGGTAGATTCCTTCTTGGCGTTTCCTGCGCCATTGCCGCTGCCGTCGGGAGCAGAATCCTGTTTCGCGCTTTCGCCGAGGTTGACCACGCCTGCGGGCTGAGCCGCGTCGAGGGCGGCGCGGCGGCGCAGGTATTCGTCAATGCCGCCTGGCAAGTTGGTGAGTTTTCCGTCGCCAAAAAGCGCATAGGTATTATCCGCAATGCGCTCAATGAGGTAGCGGTCGTGTGAGATGACCACCATCGTGCCCGGCCAAGAATCGAGCAAGGACTCCAGTTCCTGGAGAGTGTCGATGTCGAGGTCGTTAGTTGGCTCGTCGAGCAGCAGCACGTTTGGTTCTGCCATCAACACGCGCGTTAGCTGGAGGCGGCGACGCTCACCACCGGACAAGTCCCCCACCGGGGTGCGCTGGCGCTTAGCGGAAAAGCCCAGGCGTTCTGCAAGCTGCGAGGCAGACAATTCTTTCTTGCCCAGTTGGACGTAGGTGGCCACGTCCTCCACGGCGTCGATTAGCCGGCGCTGCGGATCAAGGTCATCGAGTTCCTGGCGCAACCAGCCCAGACGTACCGTCTGCCCCTCAATGCGCTTGCCCGCGGCGAGTGGATGTTCGCCAGCCAGGGCGCGCAGCAGCGTGGTCTTGCCTGAACCGTTCACGCCGACCAGTCCGATGCGCTCACCCGGGGCCAAGCGCCACGTGAGGTGGTCAACGAGTTCGCGGCCATCCGGCGTCGCAATCGTGGCATCCTCAAGTTCAATGACCACGCGACCTTGGCGCTGCTTGGAAAAGGCCATGAGCTCAACCTTGTTGCGCGGTGCTGGGACATCAGCGATAAGTGCCTCTGCCGCTTCCACGCGGTAGCGCGGCTTCGAGGTACGCGCCGGCGCGCCGCGGCGCAGCCATGCTAGCTCCTTACGCGCCAGGTTCTGGCGGCGCTGCTCCATCGCATCGGCCTGACGGGCACGCTCGGCGCGGGCATAAATCCAGTCGTTGTATCCGCCCTCATAAGGATCGACCACGCCGTCGTGCACCTCCCACGTGGTGGTTGCCACGGTATCGAGGAACCAGCGGTCGTGGGTGACTACGACAGCTGCGATCTTGCGCGCCAGGAGATGCTGTGCCAGCCACTGCACTCCTTCCACGTCCAGGTGGTTGGTCGGTTCGTCGAGCACGATCAAGTCAAGCTCCTGGACCAATGCAGCGGCCAGGTTAACGCGGCGGCGCTCGCCACCAGACAGAGAACCTACCGGCGTATCTAGGCCCAGTTCCACGATTCCGAGGCCGCCCAAAACGTCGCGCACCTTGGCATTCGAGGCCCATTCGAAGGTCTCGAGGCTGAGCGGTTCGATGATGACCTGGGCGATAGTCAGGGCATAATCAAGCTCAAAGCGCTGGGTCACCACGGCCATGCGCAGGTCAGAATTGTGGGACACACGCCCCTCGTCCGGTGGCTCGATACCGGTGAGCACCTCCAGCAGCGTGGTCTTGCCGCCGCCATTCACGCCAACGATTCCGATGCGGTCCCTGCTTTGAACACCCAACGACACCCCGTTGAGCAGCGTCTGCAGACCGAAAGATTTGGAAACTTTTTCCAGGTTAATAAGGTTCGCCATAACGTTTAACCATCTTAGTGCCTAGCGCGCAGTTACCCCCCTCACCACCTCAGACTATTGCAAATGAAAATTACTCTAAATAGTCTAAACGGGTATGAAGAAATCTGCGCTATCTATCCTTGCCGCTGTCTCCGCAACAACACTCCTTGTCACTTCCTGCTCCAAGCCCGCTGATGAGCAGGCCCCGGCCAACGATGCCGCGACTGAGTCGCACGAACACGAGGGCCACGATCACGAGGGCCACGATCACGAGCACGATCATGAAGGCCACCATCATGAACACGATGGAATGGAGGCCGGCGAGGGCGAGACCGAAGTTGCTCAGTTACCCAATCGCGTGGTCATCTCCCACGAAGGCGGCTTGAAGACCTACGACGCCAAAACCGGCAAGGTCATCGAGGAAGAGGAAATTCCTGCATTCCTGCGCCTGTCCAACGCTGGCGATAACCGCCACGTCATGGTCACCAAAGGCGATAAGTTCCTTAGCTTCGACTCCGGCCTCATCACCAAGCCGCACGGCGATCACAACCACTACTACACCGCCGAGCCTAAGCTTTCCGACGCCGAGATCGAGGCGCCGCACGCCGGCCATGTGGTCCACCACGACGGCTTCACCGCTCTCTTCTCTGACGGCGAAGGCACCGCACAGGTCTTCCCAACCGACCAGGCTGGCGACCCGAAAGACGTCAAGACCTTCGAATCCGGCGCAGCACATCACGGTGTTGCCGTTCCGCTCAAGGACGGCTCCGTCGTCATGACCAAGGGCACCGAGGACGAGCGCCACACCATCCAGCATCTATCCAAAGACGGCAAGGTCCTGACCGAGACCACCAAGTGCCCAGGCGTTCACGGTGAGGCTACCGCCGGAAACGGCAAGCTCTTCTTCGGCTGCGAGGACGGCCCAGTTGTCTTCGACGGCAAGGAGTTCCACAAGATCGACGTTTCCGCCTACGCGGGCAAAGACGGCTACCAGCGCTCCGGCAACTCCGCCGGCTCTGAGGAATCCGACGTCATCTTGGCTGACAACAAGACCGAAAAGGACGCCGAGTTCGAGCGCCCAACCTCTGTCTCCCTCATCAACACCAAGGACTACTCCGCCAAAAAGGTTGACCTCGGTTCCTCCTACTGGTTCCGTTCCCTGGCCCGCGGCCCGCTAGGAGAGGCCCTCGTGCTGACTTACGACGGCAAGCTCAACGTCATCGACCCAGAGACCGGCGAGATTACCAAGAAGATCGACGCCATCTCCGAGTGGCGCGAGAACGAAGAATGGCAGCTGCCTGGACCGATCCTCAAGGCGGAAGACGGCTACGCATTCGTCACCGATGCCAACAAGAAGGAACTCGTTGTCATCGACCTCTTCGAGGGCAAGGAAGTAAACCGCTTCAAGCTGGACATCAAGCCAACCGAGATGGCTGTGCTCTAGATAAACAAAAGCTGCAGTGAGGGGACTTTGCCCTACTGCAGCTTTTACTTTTTAATAACACCCTAAATTACTTCGATTCCTGGTGCCGGCGAGGTGGTCACAATGCCACGGGTGCCCTTGTTATCGAACATCACTTGGGCCACGACTTCACCAGCGGTCTCCTCGTCCTCGCACAGGAAGGCACAGGTAGGACCAGAGCCAGAGACGATTCCAGTCAGTGCACCGGCGGCCATTCCAGTGTCCAGAATCTTGCGTAGGTCTGGGCGCAAAGAAAGAGTTGCCGCTTGCAGGTCATTGCGCAGCACCTTTGCGAGAGCCTCGGGACGCCCGCTCATCAGCGCCTGCGCCACCGCAGAAGTGTCCATGGTGGGGTGGCTGCCCTTCCCCGCTGCGCGAAGCTCATCAATCTTGGCAAAGACGGCCGGAGTGGACAGCCCTTCCGCATTGGTAATGATGGCCCACGTATACGTTCCGCGGCTAAGCATCGGCGCCAACTTCTCGCCGCGACCCGTGCCCAACGCCGTGCCGCCGATTAGCGTGAAGGGCACATCAGAGCCTAGGCGCGCTGCCAGTGTTAGAAGTTCTTCTTCACTTACAGCGCCGAAGTCAGCAAATGCGTGAGCGGCCAGGCGCAATGCCGCGGCCGCATCCGCAGAACCGCCCGCCATGCCGCCGGCGGCGGGAATCCCCTTTTCTAGCTGCAACCTGACCTTGGGCAAGGCAAGCTCGCGCTCGCCGCGTACTGCATCCGCTACCGCTTCGACGGCTCGCCATGCTAAATTCTTGTCATTTTCCGGCACGCCTGCGGCATAGGTACCGCTCGCGCGCAGTTCCTGCACGACTGGGCCCGTGGTCATCGCTGCAGGAGTGCTATCCTCAAGCGTTTCGAGGCTAACCACATCAGAAATATTCAGCGATTGAAAGACGGTGGCGAGTTCATGGAAGCCGTCGGGACGCGCTGCCTCGACTCCTAAGTGCAGGTTGACCTTCGCATGGGCGCGAGCACGAATTAACAATTCACACCTGCCAATCGGACAAAGTCTTCGGTGGCCAGCTTCTCACCACGCTGGCGCGGGTCGATGCCGGCTGCCACTAGAGCCTCTTCCGCGGCAGGGCCGCCGCCGAAGTGACCAGAGAGTGCCGCGCGCAGGGTCTTGCGGCGCTGTGCAAAGGCGGCGTCGACAAGTGGGAAAACCGCCTTGCGCGTCTCATCGTTGATAGGCCACGGCGCATTCTCGAAGCAGTCGATGCGCACTAGGCCAGACTCGATGTTCGGCGCCGGCCAAAAGACGTTCTTGCCGATGGTTCCGGCCTGCCGGACGTTGCCGTAGAAGGAAGCCTTCACCGAAGGAACGCCATAGACCTTGCTGCCAGGCTTGGCGGCGAGACGCTCTGCCACCTCAAGCTGAACCATGACGAGTACGCGGCGGATGGAGGGATAAAGTTCCAGAATGTGCAAAAGAACCGGCACCGCGACGTTGTACGGCAGATTTGCCACCAGCGCAGTCGGCTCGCCCAACTCGCCTGCCGTAATACGCAGCGCATCTTTTTCCACGAGCCGCAGGTTGCCTGCTTGCTCCGGTGCGCGCTGCGCGATGGTATCCGGCAGCTGCGCTGCAAGGCGTGGATCAATTTCTATCGCCGTAAGGTCATCGACTGCCTCAAGCAGGCCCAAAGTCAGAGATCCCAGGCCGGGGCCTACCTCAACGACGCGGTCTTCCCGCTGCAACTGCGCCGCACTAACGATGCGGCGGATGGTGTTGGGATCGTGCAGGAAGTTCTGTCCCAGCTTCTTCGTCGGGGTCACGTCCAGCTTCTCGGCCAATTGGCGGATTTCCACGGGCCCGAGCAGTTTGGGTTCAGTCATGCAATTTAGAGTAGTCGAGGTTTTCCGGATACAAAGAAAGCCCGCTTCCGCGGGCTTTGAACGGGGCGCGAATTAGCACCTAAAGGGCTACATGCTTAGCGCAGCCCCAGCTTCGCGGTACAAGCAGGCCATGCGCCCCAGCCCTGTGCGGCCTGAACCTTCTCGGCCACAGCGATCTGCTGCTCACGGGTTGCCTGCCATGCTTCCGGCGCATATGCGGTGCCGCCGAAGCCAGCCCAGGTGGACGGGGTGAACTGCAGGCCGCCGGAGAAGCCGTTACCAGTGTTGATGGACCAGTTACCAGTTGCCTCACACTGTGCGATGGAGTCCCAGACGGAGCCATCGGCTACGGCAGGTGCAGCCGCACCGCCAGCCTCAGGTTTCTTGGTGCCGCGGGCGATGGTGGCAGCGACCGGCTCGGTAACGACCTTTTCCTTGACTACGTCCTCGGATTCCTTAGCACCATCCTTCATCACCAGCTTGCGGGTGACCTTACGCTCACCCTTGACGGCTTCCTCGCGGATTTCCTCGGTGCCCTCTTCGAGCTCTGGGTCATCGACGTAGTTTGGCTCTGCCTCGAACTCTTCGGTGGCGTCGTAGAAGGTGGTAGAAACTTGATCAACCTTGATGGACATGCCGTTGGTCACCGGGGTGTCCATGGCTGGGAAGACGCGGTCATCTTCATCCACGCCAATGCCGCGCTCCTCGATGACGTCCTTGACGGTCTTAGCAGCAATGTTGGTGTAGGTAATCTTGCCGCCGTCGTTGATCTTGACGATCTTCGGCGACGTAACCTCCAACTCCATACCATCTTCCAGAGCGTCATCCTTTTCCACCTTCTTGTCACCGGAGGTAACAGAAGCACCGGGCTTTACGCCGTCTAAATCACCCAAAAGATCAGAAACGGTGAGATCGGTGGAAGAAAGCTGCTTTTCGACGCCGTCGATAGTAACGGCAACAGGCTTAGAGGTGCGCACGGTGATGTTGTCACCGTCGGCAACCTCTTCAGAAGGAGCCGGGTACACGAGATCCTCGCCGCCGACGTTAACGCCCGCAGCCTGCAGCGCCTCATCGACGTTGCCCGCGAAGGTGGCCAGCTCGACCTTGTCACCGTTGACGTCAACGGTGATGTCCTTCTGCGCAGAAACAGCGACGACTCCGCCCACTGCCAAAGTACCGAGCACACCACCGGTGGCAAGGCGCAGAGGCAGGGAACGGGAAGAATTGATGCGCTTAATCTGGTTCATGAAACTCTCTCATCGAAAACGGGGGGAAGCAGAGCAAATCTTTGAATAACGATACGATAACAGCAGGATGTAGTCGAAAACGATTTTTCTACCTACACCACTTCCAGCACTGCTTTCACATTCGGCACGTCCACCACCGCTGAGCAGGCAAAACTCCGAATGTGAATATCGTCACAGATGTGAGCATGAATGCTTAAATCTAGCCTAGGAGAGGCCAAATATCGAAGTGAACGTCTGGTTAACCTCTTCGATCAGCTCCTCGACACGCATGCCTCGCGCGTCAGCTATGCAGTTATACGTATGCCCGATGAAGGTCGGCTCGTTGCGTGCGCCGCGGAATGGCTCCGGGGTCATATACGGAGCGTCAGTTTCCACCAGCAGCTGGCCTGCCGGCGCGGCGGCTGCCGCCGCGCGCATCTCTTCGTTGCGTTTAAAGGTCACGTTGCCGGCAAAAGACAACACCCAGCCGCGCTCGAGTGCTTCCTTCGCCACATCAAACGGCGAGGAGAAACAGTGCAACATGACATTCTCGGCGTCGCCAAGCACCCGCAACAGGTCCGCGTCCGCCTCGCGGTTGTGAATCATCAGGACCTTACCGGTTTCCTTGGCCAGATCCATGTGCCAGCGCAGCGCCTCTTCTTGTACCTCAAGTGGTGCGGTGGATTCCGGCTCATGCTTAATCCAATAGGTATCGAGGCCGGTCTCCCCGATTGCCACGCAGCGTGGGTCCGCAGCCATCTGCGCCAGGCGCGTACGTGCCTGCTCGTCCAATTCCTGCGCCTTGGTGGGATGGATGGCGCACGCTGCCCACACATTGGAAAATTCGTGCGCGGCCTGCAACGCCTGCTCGGCTTCTTCCAAGCCATCGCCTACCGTTACCATGCGCGACACCCCTGCAGCACCAGCGCGGGACACGATGTCGGCGGCTGGGTCCTTGCAGGAGGCTAGGTGTGTATGGGCGTCGACAAGCTGTGACAAGCCTTCTGCTGGAACAGGGACTGGGCGTGGCTTCTTTTTAGACATGGACGCAATTGTAATCTGGAACGCATGCGAAACCACCTTTTTTAGATCCGGCAGCCCAAGGCCAAGGTGTGGACACCAACGTCGCATCCATCAAGTTGCATGAGAAGTTCGGTTTTGCCAATGTAGGAACGTTCAAAGAGGTGTCCTACAAGAGGGGACACTGGCTAAATCTCGCCCATTTGCAGCTGCTCGTTTAGCCCCGCAGCTTCTTATTGTTTAAGGATCCCTGACACCTATGCACGTACGTCCCGCCGCGCCTGCCGACGCCGCCGCAATCGCCTCCATCTACAACGCCGCCTCCGCCGCTACCCCGGCGGCCAACTTGGTCACCTGGCAAGAATCCGTCGAGGATCGTGCCGAGTGGCTCGAACAAATGGAAAAGGACGGCTACCCCGTCTTCGTTGCCGTAGAAGACGATGAGATCATCGGTTGGGCTGCCTATTTCCAATTCGTAACGCCAGCCATCTACTACGGCACCGTAGAAAACTCCGTCTACGTCGCTCCTTCGGCGCGCGGCAAGGGCGTGGGCAACGAGCTCATGTGCGCCGTGGTCGACGATGCCAAGGACAACGACTACGTGCAGACGATGATCACCTACATCGTCGATACCAACGAAGCCTCCATCGGCCTGCACAAGAAGTTCCACTTCGAAGAGACCGGCCGCATGCCCAATATCCACACCAAGGACGGAGTGCGTCTGGGCCTAGTGCACCTGCAACGTCACTTCGACAGGAGCTCGTCGTCGATGTAGACCGAGCGGGCGGCGGCAACGCCTGCCACCGACATCGCTAGGGTAAGTGTGATGAGCACACCCAACGGAACCTCCCAGCCGCCGGTTGCTTGCGCGAGAACGCCGAAGAGGAACGGGAATACGCCAGCCAGAATATAGCCACCCGGCTGCACGAAGCCGGAAAGGCGTGCTGTTACCTCCGGCTGCCGGGTGCGCGCGGCAATCAGGGCGAGGGCCAGCGGGAAGCACATTCCGCCGATGCCCATCAGAGTGGCCCAGGTAAGCGGCGCTGCGCTCGCGTTGACGAGCACACCCAGCCAGCCGGCCAAGGTAGCAGCCGACAAAACCAGTGGAACGGGACGGAGATCTCGCAGCCGCTCAATGAGAATCGGCATGATGAGCCCGCCGACGACGTTGATGGCGCCGATGAGCGCGAGCGCCAGGCTGGCCCGGGAGGCGGAGACCCCACGGCTTTCAAGCATCGTGGGCAGCCACCCCATCTGTGCATAAGCCATGGTGGATTGCAGGCCAAAGAAGAAAAGAAGTGCAACAGCGGTACGCGAACGGCGCATCGGAATCGCCGCGGTATCCGGGCTTTGCACTGGATCGACGCCGGTGTGCTTACAGGCAATCAGCCACCCCACTACCTGCAGGGCGACGGGGATTGCCCACGCAAACAACGACATCCGCCAGCCACCCAGGTGGGTAGACATTGGACCAAGGGCACTCGATACGCCAAGCACGGTGGTGTAAGTCGTCATCAACGCCACCACGGTGCGCGCAGTTCCGTAGGTCTTGATCCATGCAGGCAACAAGATGTTGGTGACAGCGATGCCGCCGACTACGAGCAGCGTGAGCGCAACGAAGGGTGCGAAACTACTTACCCATGGGCGCACGGCAAGCCCCACCACGAGTGCCGCTGCGCCGCCGAGAAGAGTCGTGGTCAGGCCACAACGCCGCGCGATAGGAACGGCGGCCCAGCCCATCAGTGCGAAACACAGACCAGGAAGGGCTGTCAGGGTCCCGGCGATGGCAGGGCCAACGCCAAAAGCTGCGCTGATATCGCCCAGCACCGGCGCCACGGAGGCGATTCCGGCGCGCAGGTTCAGCGCAGTTAAGGTAACGACCGCAAAAGCGAGAGCGGCCGCGATGCTTCGACGAGCCACCATCCTATTTCTGGACGGGTGCCCACTCAGGGCCGGTCTCACCGAGCTCTGGGTCAAGCTTTGCCACGAGCGGCTTCGGCTTGGAAAGCTCAGTGCCAGGCTCGACGTCTACGCGCTTCCATGCCGCCAGCTGGGCGGTGTAATCACCGGTGATGATTGGGTACGGGTGATTCTCCGGCGGCAGGCCAACGCCTACGAGCTCAACCGGGATATCATCCACGACGTCGCGTACCTCAGGCTGTGCCGCCCAAATGCCATCGCGGCCCAAGGTCTCGTGGACCTTCTGCGCGGTAAACGGCAGGAACGGGGTGAGCATGACGTTGCAGTCAGAGACCACCTGGAGTGCGGTCCACAGGACGGTGGCCAGACGCTCGCGTTGGGTCTCATCCTTGGCCAGCTTCCATGGCTCCATCGCTGCAATATAAGCATTCGCCTCACCAACGACGTGCATGACGGCGGTAATAGCCTGCTTGAATTTCGACTGCTCGAGGTAGCCTGCGGCAGTCTCGAAGGTCTCCTCCGCCAGCTGCAGGATGGCCTTGTCAGCTTCTTCCAGTGCGGCGGGAGCTGGGACTTCGCCGAAGTTCTTGTAGGCCATCGAGACGGTGCGGTTGACCAGGTTGCCCCAGCCATTGGCCAGTTCGTTGTTGATACGGCGCACGAACTCGTCCCACGTAAAGTCCGTGTCATTGTTTTCTGGACCGGCCACGGAGATGAAGTAACGCAGCGCATCCGGGCCGAACTCCGCCAAGAAGTCCTTGACGTAGATGACAACGCCCTTCGAAGAAGAGAACTTCGAGCCGGACATCGTCAGGTACTCGGAGGAAACAATCTCGGTAGGTAGATTCAGCTCACCAAACTTGTGCACCTCGCCGCCCTTCGCGCCCTTACCGGCGTAACCCAGGAGCTGCGCAGGCCAAATCTGCGAGTGGAAGGTGATGTTGTCCTTGCCCTGGAAGTAGTAATGGCGAGCCTTGTCGTTCTGCCAGAAATCCTTCCATGCATCCGGGTTTCCGGTGCGATGCGCCCACTCGATGGAAGAGGACAAGTAACCGATGACAGCGTCAAACCAGACGTAGAGCTTCTTTGCGGAGTTTTCCTCCCAGCCCTCTACCGGAATTGGGATGCCCCAGTCGATGTCGCGGGTCATGGTGCGCGGACGCATGTCTTCGAGCAAATTCAGGGAGAACTTCAGGACGTTTGGACGCCAGTCCTCGCGAGTCTTCAACCACTCCTCCAGTGCGTCCTTCACGGAAGGCAGGTCGAGGAGGAAGTGCTCGGTCTCGATGAACTCCGGGGTCTCACCGTTGATCTTGGAAACTGGGTCGATCAGATCTACTGGGTCAAGCTGGTTACCGCAGTTATCGCACTGATCGCCGCGCGCACCCTCAGCCCCACAAATTGGGCAAGTTCCCTCGATGTAGCGGTCAGGCAAGGTACGGCCAGTCGACGGCGAGATGGCGCCCTTGGTGGTTTCCTTGAGCATGTAGCCGTTTTCATAAAGGCCCTTGAACAGCTCCTGCACTACCGCGTAGTGGTTGCGTGTGGTGGTACGGGTAAACAGGTCATAGGACAGGCCCAAGCCGGCGAGGTCGGTGACAATTTGACGGTTATAACGGTCCGCGAGCTCGCGAACGGTCACGCCTTCTTTGTCGGCCTGCACCAGCAACGGAGTGCCGTGCTCATCGGTGCCAGAAACCATGAGAACGTTGCGGCCACGCATTCGCTGGAAACGTGCGAATACGTCAGAAGGAACACCAAAGCCTGCCACGTGTCCGATGTGGCGGGGGCCGTTGGCATACGGCCAGGCAACATTTACTACTACCGACTCAGTCATGCCCACCACTTTATCGAAGCCTTGGTCAACAGCGCGCGTTGAGGGGGGCACATCGACAATGGCGAAAGATCCACGCACAAGGATATTTGCGCGCATAAAGACGCATAAAGAAACGCACCCTCTTGCACGATTGTGCAGGAGGGTGCGTAAAGAAGCTTTAGGAAGCGACTAAATCGCTTGCTTTAGCTTTACTTGTGCTGAGCGCGCTTGCGCTGACGACGCTTCTTGAGCTCCTCAGCGCGCTGGTACTCGCGGTGCAGACGGCGCTCGCGGGCAAGCTTGCGCTGGAATGCCTGGGACTCGCGGTATTCCAAGTAGATGACGTCGTTGCTGAGTGCCTTGTAGATGGCGCACATCAGGCCCACAACGATGAACAGGAATGGCAGCGCAGCCACAATGGTGACGTTCTGCAGGTTGGACAGGGAATCCTCATCAGCCAGCAGCAGGGTCAGACCAACAGCCGCGGTGGCAACGCCCCATGCTGCGGACAGCCATGGCTTAGCGTTGGATGCACCGTTCTGAGACATCGAGCCCATAACGGTAGAAGCCGAGTCAGCGGAGGTGATGAAGAAGGTTGCCAGCAAGATAACTGCGATGATGCCGGCGATGAAACCACCAGGCAGGTTGTGCAGCAGGTTGAACAGCTCAACCTCAGAGGACTCGCCGGTGATGGAGTTACCCTTCTGCTCCATGTGGATTGCGGTGCCACCGAAGATGGCGAACCACACGGTGGAAAGACCAGCCGGGATCAGCATGACGCCGATGCAGAATTCGCGGACGGAACGGCCACGGGAAATGCGTGCCAGGAACATACCGACGAATGGGGACCAAGAGACCCACCATGCCCAGTAGAAGATGGTCCAGGTGGACAGCCACTCGCCTGCTTCGCCGTTGTTGGACTCAGCAGTACGGGAGATCATCTCGGTGAACGCATCCAGGTAGCTACCGATGGAGCCCGGAATCTGGTTCAGGATGGAAACGGTTGGGCCAAGGATGAATACGAAGATGGCAAGCAGTGCGGCCATAACCATGTTCGCGTTGGAGACATACTGAATGCCCTTGCCCACGCCGGACATTGCGGAAAGCAGGAAGGCCAGGGTCAGCACGAGGACGATGCCAACGACGACCTTCTGGGATGGGTTGTCGATGAGGCCAGAAGCCTGGATACCAGCCTGGATCTGGGTTGCACCGATACCCAGGGAACATGCGGTACCGAAGACGGTTGCAAAAATGGACAGGATGTCAATGATTTTGCCAACCCAACCATCGGCAGCGCGCTGGCCGATGAGCGGCACGAATGCTTGACTCAGCAGCTGCTTGCGGCCAATACGGAAGGTCGAGTACGCAATTGCGAGACCAACGATGGCATAAACAGCCCATGGGTGCAGGGTCCAGTGGAACATCGCCGTAGCCATCGACGTGCCCACTTCCTTAGCATCATGGCCAGGAACTCCGTTGAGGTAGTAGTTCAGCGGCTCAGATGCGCCGTAGAACATCAGGCCGATGCCCATGCCGGCCGCGAACATCATCGCAATCCAAGAGGGCGTAGAAAATTCAGGCTCTTCATCGATGTGGCCCAAGCGGATGGTGCCGAACTTGGAGGCGGCGATGAAGATAACAAATACAACGAAAATCGTGCCGAAGAGGACGTAGGCCCAACCAAAGTCGTTAACAACGAAGCTCAGTGCATCGCTAGCGAAGTTCGCAAAGTTGGTCGGAGCAGCCAAGCCCCATGCAACGATGGCGGCAATGAGCACGCCAGCGATGCCGACGATGGTCCAGTCGATTGGAGCGTTGTCATCGGCTGCCATTTCAATTTCAGGCTCGGTCATCTCATGGGGAGCGAAGTCCTCATTGCCGAGCATGTCTTGTAGCTGACTCGTCGCAGATGCTGATTCCAGCTTCTCATCAACGGTCTGGTACTCCTCAGACGAAACCGGCGCCGCACTGGACGCCGGATCCGTACCCTTTGCCGTATTCGAATCTGTTTCTGGATTAGTCATGCACTCCAGAATGAGGGCGGCTAATGCCAGGCGTCAAACTTATATGTGCAGTACAGCCGCCTAAATCCAGCATTTTTGCAGGATAATCTTACTTTACAATCAGCCACGCAAATGAAAATTAACCAGCATATGCAGGTCTTTTATCCTCCCGTGAGCTTTTGGCTATAACAATCCTGCAACAATTGGGCATTTAACACTATTTTTCGCTGTCACGGGCACTCAAGAAGGCGTCATAAAGTTCGCGATTAGACACCTGAGTACCGGCAGCGACTTCCTTGCAAGCATCCTTCGCGCGCACTCCATCTGCCACACGGCGCTGGACCTTATCCACCAGTTCCTCAAGCGATGAGGGGACCTCTTCCCCACCCTCGATAACAACCGTGATTTCACCGCGAGCATTGTCCTCAGCCCACTTTGCCAACTCACCCAAGCTTCCGCGCTTTACTTCTTCATAGGTCTTTGTCAGTTCGCGACACACGGCAGCGGGGCGGTCTTCACCCAGAACCGCCGCGGCGTCGGCAAGCGTCTGCGCCAAACGGTGGGGCGATTCAAAGAAGACAATGGCGCGCTTTTCACCGCGCAGCGATTCCAGCCACGCTTTGCGCGGTCCGGCCTTGCGTGGAGCAAAGGCGTCGAAGAGGAAGTGACCGACGCCGAGACCGGACAGAGCCAAAGCGGTGGGCACCGCAGATGGCCCGGGGAAGCACGTCACCGGCACCCCAGCTTCGACTGCTGCAGCAACGATGGAGTGCCCTGGATCAGAAACCAGAGGCATACCCGCGTCGGAGACAACCAAAACGGTGCCGGAACGAGCGGCCTCGACAAGTTGGGCTGCGCGTCCTTCTTCGTTGTGATCAAAGTTGGAGACCACCTTGCCGCGGATTTCGATCCCCAGAGCCTGCGCCAGGTTACGGACGCGGCGCGTATCTTCCGCCGCCACGATGTCGGCATGCTGCAGCGCCTGCATGAGTCGTGCCGAAGCATCTGCGATATTACCCAGAGGGGTGGCTGCCACAATTACTCCGCGTGGAAGGGGATCTAGACGAAACGAAGTATTCATGTCCCCTAGCTTTCCACACCTTTGCACAAGCAGAATCCCCAGGGGTCCGCCGCGTAGCCTAAACTCATCTAAGTGACTATTGCTACTGACTCTTCGCAGCCCGCAGGCACCCCACAGGCCAAGCTAGCAGGAAAGCCGCGTGGCAAGCATGCCTTCGCCGCCCCTGCTGCTCCTACCTCCTATGCTTGGGGCAAAGCAGATTGGGTCAGCACCGGCGTCATTGCAGTTTTAGCTTTCATCACCCGTTTCATCAGGCTCTCCGCCCCCGTCTCGCAGGGCACGCCAGTCTTCGACGAGAAGCATTACGTTCCGCAGGCCTTCGACATGGTGCGTAGCTGGGACAACCTCTTTATCGGCGGCATCGAGTCCAATCCAGGCTATGGCCTGGTGGTTCACCCGCCGCTGGCTAAGCAAATCATTGCTGTTTCCGAGTCTGTTTTTGGCTATAGCCCGCTTGGCTGGCGCCTGATGGCAGCGCTTTTTGGTGTAGGTACCGTGCTGCTGACAATGGCGCTCGCCCGCCGCGTCGCTGGTTCCTGGCAGGTTGCCACGATGGCCGGCTTGATTGCGGTATGCGATGGCGTGCTTTTGGTTTCTTCAAAGTTCGGAATGCTGGATATCTTCCAGGTCTTTTTCATCGTCGCGGCCGCATGGGCACTGGCCCGCGACCATAACCAGATGCGTTTACGCCTGCACACGGCTTTTATCACGGGCAATATGGGCTCGTCCGATTTTGGCCCGCGTTTTGGCTTCCGCTGGTGGCGTTTCATCGCAGGCGTCTTCCTCGGCCTAGCCCTTGGCGTGAAGTGGTCTGGCCTGTACTACATCATGTTCTTTGGCCTGCTTTCGGTCTTTAGCGATCTTGCTTTGCGACGCCGCTATCACGTACGCCGCTACGTACTGGGCACGCTCATCCGCGATACCCCGGCAGCTCTGGCTTCCCTAGTGCTGGTTCCGCTAGCTATTTACGTATGGACTTGGCGCGCATGGTTTGCCTCCGAAACCTCCGTGTTCCGCCATGCCAAGGTGGATGGAACTATTGCTGAAGAATCCCCGCTGCAGGCCCTGCCCGATGCACTCGCTGGTTGGTTCTACTACCACTCTTCGGTCTTGGAATTTCATGCTTCCCTGACTACCTCCAGCGGGCACTCGCACCCATGGGATTCAAAGCCTTGGGCTTGGCTCGTGGCGGCCCGCCCCATCCTCTACTACTCCTCTACTGATCTGCAGTGCAGCGGCGCCGGCACCTGCCGCGAGATGCTCTATCTCTTTGGCACGCCTGCCATTTGGTGGCTGGTCATTCCAGCCGTGTTGTGGGGTCTATGGTCACTGCTGGTGCGCCGCAACCGCGCATTCCTCATCCCGTTGGTTGGATTCGCAGCAGGTTTCCTGCCTTGGTTGGCTGCGTTCGACCGCCAAATGTATTTCTTCTACGCCACGGCTTTCATCCCGTTTGTCATCGTGCTGATCTCCCTCGCGCTGGGCCAGATGATTGGACACGGCAAGAGGATTTCTTGGGACTGGCTGACTTCGCTTGCTGGCGGGGAAATCCGGACTGGCACATTCGTAGCAATTTGCTACTTGTGCTTGGTAGTAACGATGTTCATCTACTTCTCGCCGATTCTTTATGGCTTCATGATTCCGGACAAGTGGTACGAGTCGATGATGTGGCTGAACTCTTGGACCTAGATTCCTGTAATCCGGTTTCTCAGCGCGATCTCTTAATGCGGATTCGCGCTCAAAGAACGCCAGAAATCGGCGGCTGAATAACCTTTATGGGCTACCCAAGCCCAAGCCAGGACAATCGCGCTGATACCGGTGGCCAGGAGAATGTATATCTGGCTCATCATGATTGTGCCCAGCGCAATATCGCGCATGGTAAAGCCAAAAAGGAAGGCAAACATGGTTGCTGCAACCGGCAGCATGCCGGGAACGGATGCTGGCCGCCAGGCAGCAAAGAACAAACCGATGGCCAGGCCGAAGCGCAAGGCCGCGCCCTCGATGAGAAGGCGTGCACGTTCAGGATCAGCGGTAGGGTCGAGTGTTCCCTCGGCGCCGGTGACGGCGAGCCCGGAAGCACTAACCACCACGAAGATAGCCCAGATAGAAAAGAGCAATCCGAGTACCACGAGTGCAACGCGCGCTACCGTCAGCGTGGTCTGACGTGCGCTGGAGGCACGGCGCCACTCTGGCTCAACGCCGGCGATGATGACCTCAGAAAGATCTTGTGGGGGTGCCATTCCTTCGGCCGATTCGACGAAGCTCAATGAGCGGGAAAGCGCCGCGGCCTTGTCGCGGTAAGCACGGCACTGCTCGCAGCTTTCCACGTGAGTTTCAATGACATCGCTAGAAACGTCGGTGGGTTCACCGTCGAGCTGCGCGGAGATTGCCGCTTGGATTTCCTCATGCGTCAACACGGCTCAACACTCCATCCAAGCTGACGCGGCCGGAGCCGAAGACAACAATCATCACCAGCGAGGCAATCAACACCGCCGGGTATTCAAAGCCGCCGTCCGCAGCGAAAAGCCCATGGCCTAGGTGCACAAAATACAATGCACAGGCCATAAACAGCGCCAGGGCGCCGGCGACAAAGGTGGTCAGAAGCCCGACAACGAGCAGGGAGCCGCCGATCATCTCCCCCAATGCTGCGATATACGCAGAAACATGGGGCTGAGGGATGCCCATCGCAGAGAACTGCCCTGTGGTCTCATCGATTCCGGCGAAGAACATCTTGTCAACACCGTGCGCGACGAAAACGAGGCCTAGTACTGCTCGCAAAAGCAGCAGCGCGGTATCGCGAACGGCGGGTCTATTCATGAGAAATACACTACCCTGGAACCCCTAGGTGCTGGCGAATCAACTGTATATGCCCCTAACGCACAGCTCATCGACAGCCGCTGGGAACCGATACGGGCAAAAGGCAGTCAAATAGTGCAAGAGCCAAATGCGCTTACACATTCAACGAAGGAAAAGACATGACCATGACGAATCCTTTCGCCGAGCCGCAGCAGGCGGAAAGCGATAAGGCCACCACAGGTATCGCACCCACCATAGGCACCCCAAACGCCTCCGCCCCCGAGTACACGGCTAACTCGGAGCGAACCGGGCTGGTCTACGACGCCGAGGGAGTTGGCCGTCCGCCTTGGGCGATGGCCTCTCCCCTGTTGCGCGAGTACTACGACACCGAGTGGGGAATGCCGGTCCGCGATGAAGCGGGACTTTTTGAACGCTTAACTTTGGAAGGCTTCCAGTCAGGGCTGTCTTGGGCCACTGTCCTGCGCAAGCGCGAAGCCTTCCGCGCTGCGTTCGCTGGCTTCGACCCGGATATCGTTTCGGCTTTTGGTGCAGCTGAAGTAGAGCGTCTACTCAATAACCCGGAGATTATTCGGAATCGCCGCAAGATTGAGGCTGCCATTAACAATGCAGATGCCACGGTGAAATTGCGTGAAAAGGGCGGCTTGAGCGAATTCATCTGGTCCTTCAGGCCGGAGGAAAATCTCTACCCGCGTTATATGGAAGACATCCCTAAAACGACCGACAAGGCCAAGGAATTATCCAAGGCCTTGAAGAAGGAGGGCTTTACTTTCGTAGGCCCCGTTACCTGTTTCGCGCTAATGGAAGCCATCGGCATGGTAGATGCCCATCTCATTGGCTCTCATCGCCGCGGAACGTCCGGGGTCTGGGAAAGTGAACTGGATGCTTTCAAGCATCCAGTTCAGAATATCTAGTTCACGAAGGCATCTAGCTCACGCGGCGTGATGCGAGGTCGTCGCGGCGCTGGCGATTGCTCACGTGCGGTCCGTCGAAGCCGTCGAATTCATCGTCATCATAATGGACCGGCAGATGGTCGAAGTCCGGGCTGTCATCGTCAACTTCCAGTACTACAGCGCCTGGGCGGCGCAGGCTACGCGGGATGGCCAGTTCATCATCTTCTGCACTGCGGACGCCGAGACGGGCGCGGCGCAGGTGGTACACGCGGCGACGCAGCAATGCCTGCTCCTGACGGACCTGGGTACGCAGAGCAATCAAATAGATCATGGTGACGATGCCGGCGATTCCCGCAAACCACCAGGTCCAGCTACCTACTACGATGCCCAAGCACACGGTGAGAACAACCGCCAAGGAAAGACCCAACAGCGTACGCTGACGGCGCTGGTAGCGGGTTGCGGAAGCAGCCTTTTCTGCTACCGGATCCCAGCCGCCGCGCCCAAGGCGACGCTGCGCAAAAGCAACCTCATCCTCAGATAGATCAGTATCCTCATCCATCTCAGTTTCGGATTCCTCGACAGACTCGATGGCCTGTGGAATCTGGCTCACCTGTTCCTCGGTGTCGACCGCGCCGGGATACATCAAGTCCACAGGCGAGGTATATGCCGAATCAAGGTCGTAAGCATCGTCTGCGACCTCGGCCACTGCTGGCGCGCTGAAGACCTCTGCCGCCTCCGCGTCATCCGCCAGCTTGGATTTCAGATCCGCAGGCTTATCCTTTTCGGTTTCATCCTCAATGAGGAGCTCATCCTCTTCGGATTCGCTCGCTGTGTCCTCCGACTCTTCGTTTTTATCCTGCTGCGCCGAAACTGGGACAGCGGAGCCGGCTGGGGTTGTTTCCTTCGCCGGAGTCTCGGCCTTGGCCTTACCGGACTCTTCGACAATTTCACCCTCAACGGTCTCCGGTGCGTCCGCCTTTACTGCGTCATCGCCATCAGGCTCATCAGACAGCTGCGCGCCCGGCTGGCGCGGATTCGCCTTAGCCTTTGCTGCGGCACCGGCGATGGTCACGGCAGGGGTTTCTTCCTCGTCAACCACGGAGATATCGCTAGCGTCGACGACTTCGTAATCTTCGGTATCGTCTTCAAAACGGCGCACGTCACGCTTGTTAACTCGCGGGCGGCGACGCGCGGCGACGTTTCCGGAGTCGCCTTCGAACAACACGCGAGTGTCATCAAAGGCTTCGCCTGTGTGGCTCATCGGACGCTGCGAACGCAGCAGCCAAGGTGCCAAGATAAAAGCCCAGACCACGATGATGGCGATAATGGGCACAGCAGTGGACACGGTATGGGTGGCCTTCCGTAGGGTGCAGAGTTTGACTCAACGTTAGCGCCTTATCCGCCCCTATAAGGACTCAAAATCGGGGAAATTACAATGTTGTGACTTGTGTGAAAACAGTGGCGAAATCTACCCGCCAACTGGGGCACCCAGCTAAAGAAGTCGCCCCTCCGCCCGTAACCGCGCGACAGCGGTGTTCGGATAGTCGTCGCGGTTGAGCGCCACAAAGTAGTGATCGCGCCAGGCGCCATTGATATGCAGGTTGCGACGCAGATATCCCTCTTCGCGGAAACCACAGGACTTCAGGATCTTGCCTGAGGCAGGGTTCTCCGGCAAATAGGTCGCTGTCACGCGGTGCATACCTACGCGGCGGAAGGCGTGGTCAACGCCCAGTGCGCACGCGGCCGTAGCAACGCCGGCGCGGTGGACTGCGGAATGAACCCAGTAACCAATCCAGCATTCCCCGATGCTGCCGTGCTGAATATTGCCCAGCGTCACCTGGCCCATAAACTGACCATCCAGCTCGATCACCAGGGGGATGATACTGCCCATCCGCGCGTTGTCACGCAGGAACATCAGATGGTTCCACCAAGAATTTCCCGAATGCGCGTTTTCCCACGTCGTTGGGATGGTGGGTTCCACCGGGCGTAAGTATTGCTCATCGATGACGCGCTGACGGCGCCAGTCACGGCCATCGCCGCGCATCAGCGGACGCAGGCGGAGGACTCCGCCCTCCGGTAGAACTCTGGAAGGCGCCAAACTAATACTCGGGGTGGATTCCGGCCACCCTGGATGTTCTTCTCGCGGTGGCCCACTCGCAGGTACACGTAGGCGCCCCGCCGCAGTCCCGAAAGGATCCAGCATGCCTAGCTGCGCTGCGTCAAAAAGAGCACATCCACGACGTCACCCGGGCGGATCTCGGTGGCGCTTTCAGGAATCCTAATCATCGCATTCGCTTCCGATAGTCCCGCCAATAAGTGGGCCGGCGCACCGCTCGCACCGCCCAAGCCTTCAACCAAATAATCGGCAGTCTCAGCATCGCGCATCAAGCGAGCACGGATAAATCCGCGGCGTCCTGGCCGCGAATCCATGTGATTGAGTGCACGTGCACGAACTACGCGGCGATTTGCATTGCGCTTGCCCAGAGAAAGGCGAATCAGCGGGCGTACGAATACTTCAAAAATGACCAATGCCGAGACCGGGTTCGAAGGCAACAGGAACGTTGGAACACGCTCCTCCCCCAGCAAGCCAAAGCCTTGCACAGACCCCGGATGGATGGCCACGCGGGAGGTATCGATATCGCCGAGCTCGCGCAGTACCTCACGCACTGCCTCAGAACCGGCGCCGCCGACCGCACCGGAAACCACCAGGACCTCGCTGCGGGCGATGTGTGTTTCCAGCGCCTCGCGGATTCGTCGCGGCTCGCCTTCCGCGATGCCGACGCGTTGTACGTCAGCGCCTGCTTCCCGCGCCGCAGCGGCCAAGGAATAGGAGTTAACGTCAAATACTTGCCCCAGGCCCGGTTCGCGATCGATGTCCACGAGTTCCTTACCAAAGGACAAGATGGTCACGCGCGGGCGCGGATAGACCAAAACCTTTGAGCGACCGACAGCGGCCAAAAGGCCAATCTGCGCAGGTCCCAGGATAGTTCCCGAAGAAACTGCGACATCGCCCGGCTGGATATCGTCGCCAACTCGGCGCACAAAGTCACCCGAGCGCACAGGGCGATGCGCCGTCACGCGCTTGCGGCCGCGGTCTGTCCATTCGAGGGGAAGGACGGCGTCGGCAAGCGTGGGCAAAGGCGCACCGGTGTAAACGCGCACCGCCTGTTTCGGCTGCAAGCGCAGTGGCTGGCGCGAACCCGCCGGAACCTCACCCACCACGGGGATGGAACGCTCAACCTCAGGGCCCTTTTGCTCCCCTTCTGCGTCCTCTTCAGTAGCGCGCCGCGCCTTCAAAGCACGCTCGCCTCCCACGTCAACGGCGCGCACCGCGTAGCCATCGATTGCCGCCTGCGGAAATCCGGGCAGCGGCTGATTGGCTTGCACTTCCTCAGCGCACATCAGTCCCAGCGAGTTCGCAATCGCGATACGCACTGGTTCCGGTGTCACCGCCGCATCAGTAATCATCGCAAGCTGATCATCTACTGAACGCATAGATTGCCGCCTTCCCTGTTTGTCTTCTGACCTAGATTAGTTGATGCCCTTTTCAGCCTCATACTCGGCAATGATCTGCTTGATTGCCTTGTACAAAGCCGGGCCATACTTCTCATGGTGCAGGCCGAAGTCCACATTTGCCGGAATATATCCGCCGGGATTGCCCAGGTCATGACGCTTTCCGCGGTGAACCACCACGTGGACCGGGTGGCCTTCCTGGATGAGCAGCTCGATGGCGTCGGTTAGCTGCAGCTCACCACCCTTACCTGGGGAAATGCGGCGCAGCGCATCGAAGATCTTGCGGTCTAGCAGGTAGCGACCGGTGGCCACTAGGTTCGAAGGCGCATCTTCAGGCTCTGGCTTTTCTACCATGCCGACGACCTTCTTCACGCCAGGAGCGTTAGTATCTTCCACGTCGAAGACACCGTAGTTGAAGGTCTCTTCACGCTCGACTTCGAATGCGCACAGAACGGAGCCACCGACGGCGGCGCGAACGCGTGCCATCTCCTCCATGACAGTCGCCGGCAAGACAATGTCATCCGGGAGCATGACGGCGAAGCAGTCCTCGTCATCGTCCAATGCGGATTCCGCAAGACCAACCGCATGCCCCAAGCCGAGCGGCTTTTCCTGCGGCACAGAGATCGGGTGAATAAGGTCGCCAGCGCGGCGCACCTTAGCCACCTGCTCGTCCTTGCCACGTGCGTCCAAGGTCTCAACAAGCTCCGGGAAGGCATCGAAGTGGCGCAGCACCTCTTGCTTGTTGGGGGCAGTAATAACTACTAAACGCTGCGCACCAACCGAAGCGGCTTCCTCTGCGATGAGTTCGATACCTGGGGTATCAACCACAGGGAGCAGTTCTTTCGGAACAGTTTTAGTGGCCGGCAAAAAGCGGGTACCCAGGCCCGCTGCCGGCACGACAACTGTCTTAATCCCGTGCAGGGATCCCTCGTTGTTATTAGCCATAAGTTTGAGCTTACAGGCCGAACTTTTTCTTTCGTGCAGCGATACACCAGCAATTACTATTAGTTCTATGACTGAGATAGCCAAGCAAAAGCAGGCGTTGCGCATTGAGCTTCTCGACGCCCGCCGCACCCGCAGCCCCGAGGAGAAGGCCACTGCCGACGCCGCCTGGTGCAACGCGGCCGCCCAACTTCTAAGCCCCGATATGCAGGTCGCAGCCTATAACCCTCTGGGTTCAGAGCCTGGCGGCAGCGAGTTTGTCCACACCCTGGCACAGGCATGTAAAGCGGTATATCTGCCTATCTCTGGCGACGATGGACAACTTTACTGGGCGCTTTACGAAGGCCCCGAGAGCCTCCAACCCGGTGCGCTCGGCATCGCAGAACCAACCGGCGAGCGCTTCCCCAGCTCCATCTTGGCTGAGCTCGACTTCATCTTTGCGCCAGCGATGGCAGTGGACAAGAGCGGCTACCGCCTCGGAAAAGGCGCTGGCTACTACGACCGCGCGCTTACTCCCCTTGTTCCCGGCAAGCCCAAGGTCATTGCCATGGTCCACTCCAGCGAGGTCCGGGATGTGCCAAAAGAAGAACACGACCGCCCAGTTGATGTCATTCTGACTGAGCGTGGGCTCGTCGACATTGAGCCAGACGTTTAGCTAGACGGTTTAGCCATAAGAAACAGCAAAAGCGGAACCATAGTCCTGCAACCGCAGTCTAAAAGAGCATGACTGCGGATAAATTGCTGAAAATGCTGCGCACCCCAGGACATCGGCGAGCGTTGATGTTAAGACGCTTTGTTGCATTGGTGCTGGTTGCTGCAGCAGGTTTCAGCATGCTTTCCGCTCGCAAAGAACACCCTCTGGCGGTGGTCTTTGCCCGCGATGTTCCTGCGGGCCATGCTCTTTCACTTGACGACGTCACCCTAGCACCCATCCCGGCCAGCGCACTGCCGGAGACGAAAGTCGATACCAACCTCGAGGAGCTTGAAGGCCGCGTGGTCGTATCGGCGGGTTCGGCTGGAGAAATTCTTACCGAGACGAGACTGCTTGGCCCGCAGCTCGTGGACGATTTAGTGAATAACTCCACAGGAAAAAACTCGGGCGAGGAATCCCACATGATTCCACTCAAGCCAGCAGAACCTGACATCCTTCCCCACCTCCACCATGGGGATACGGTCAATGTCATCGCTGGCGCTAGCGAAGAAGAGATAGAAGAAGGCCAAACAACTGATGGCTCAGTCATCGCCGCAGGTGGGCGCGTAATTACGACGACCAGCGGCGAAGAAGAAAGCCGCGCCACCACCGTGCTTTTAGCTCTGCCTGCTTCTCAAGCTGATGCCGTGGCAGCCGCTTCGCTGAGTCAACCGCTCACCGTTGTCATTGTGGGACAACGAGCCACCGGCATGAACTAGCGTAGAGCCGCTGCCAGAAGCCTTCCGATTGAGCCAGAAACGTTGTCACATCCCCTAAAACTCGCTAGGGTGAGTCTTCACTAGCCCCTGCTTTTAATTTTAATAACATTTGACTCATGACTAACTTGGAAAAGTCACTCGGGGGCGAGGGTCACAATGTGTTTTAGGAAAGGAAACCCTCCCAATGCTGAAGGGCTTTAAGGACTTCATCCTCCGCGGCAATGTCATCGAGTTGGCAGTCGCAGTCATCATTGGTAGCGCATTCACCGCTATCGTCACCGCCGTCACCAACAATCTCATCCAGCCTCTGATCAACTCCTTCGGCTCCGCAGAAGTCAAGGGCCTGGGCTTCCAGATCACCGACAATGAGTCCACCTTCATGGACTTCGGTGCTGTTATTACCGCTGCCCTCAACTTCCTCATCATCGCTGCGGTTGTTTACTTCCTCATCGTGATGCCGATCAACAAGCTCTCCGAAGCTGCTAAGCGCCGCCACGGCGTTGACCCAGAAGAGCCAGCTCCGACCACCGAGCAGCTCCTGACCGAGATCCGCGACCTAATGGAAGCACAGAACGCTTCCGGTGCAGGCCACAACATTGCGGGGACCTCCTACAACCAGGAGAGCACCGGCCGCCACCAGGCATAAGGTTTTACATCCTGCATAAAGACCGAACTCCGGTTGTCTTTTAGATAAAAGACAACCGGAGTTCGTCGTTATTAATGGGCAATAATTAGAGGTGGGAAACGCTCGCGCCTATTGGCCATAATGCGGCGGCATTTGCTCCCTGTAGAACGCTTCATCGTGCTGGCGTTCAGCCGGGGCATCCTCATCGAGCTGGACTACGCGATGAGCGTCCCCACCGCTTTCCCGACCTGAGTTATCAAAAGCAGATACAAAGTCCGGTTGGTCGGCAGTGCGGTCATAGTCCACGGCGGAGCGACGAACGGTCCGGCGGCGTTTACGAGGTTCAGACATGAATACTAGAAGGGAACTTACCTGCTACTACTAGACGCTGTACTTCTGCAGCTGGTCGATGAGGTAATGAACTAACGGGGCCAGCGTGGCCATGCCGTCGCGCACTGCGGCGCGGGAGGAAGCCAAGTTAACGATGACGGTCGAGCCCGAAACACCGGAGATACCCCGCGAGGTGCAGGCATCGACTGCGCCACAGGCTTGGCCGGAAGAGCGCAGTGCTTGCGCGATGCCGGGAACCATCTGATCCAGGACCGCGCGTGTGGCTTCAGGCGCCTTGTCGCGCGGGCCAACACCAGTACCGCCGACGGTAAGGACCAAGTCAACGCCACCGACAACTGCGGTTTCAATGGCCTGACGAATCTTCGACTTCTTGGAACGAACAGTCACGGAGCCATCGACCTGGAATTCAGCCTCAGAAAGGAGCTCGCCGACCAAACGGGACGTATCATCCGAGTTCTCGTCTGGGTGGTCAGTGATGACAACCACCAGTGCGCGGCGCGGCGCGTTGAAGTTTTGTTCCTGCTCGCTGGCGATCAGGAAGGCGTCATCAGGCTCAGCGACGTCCAACAAAGACCCTGTGGATTCCTCAGAGACCTCGAAAATGCCGTTGTTGGTCTCGTTGTCAGCATGGTCTGCCAATGTAGCTCCTTTATAGGACCAAAAATTCTTCTTCAAAGATTCGGGCGATTTTTGTTAATGGATAATTTACTCGTCCGAAAGAGTTACCTCTACCTGGCGAGGTTCTTTTCCTTCCCCATTGCTGACTTCGAGCGTGACCTTGGCTCCGAAGTCTTGCGAGCGAGCTGCGGCAATCAAGGAATCGGAGTTCTCGATGCGGCGGTCATTGACGCGGGTGACGAGGTCGCCTGCCTTCAGCCCTGCTTCTTCTGCTGGGCTGCCTGGCTCAACCTCGACGATGCGTGCGCCGTCGCCACTGTCGCGCGCGTCTACCTTGACGCCCAAGGTTGGGTGCTTAACCTCGCCCTTGTTGATGAGCTGGTCAGCCATGCGCTTGGCAAAGTTGGACGGGATTGCAAAACCCAAGCCGATGGAGCCTGCCTCGCTCGAGCCGGAGCTCGACAAGGAAGCGATCATGGAGTTCATACCGATCAGGTTGCCGTTGATATCGACCAATGGGCCACCGGAGTTGCCGGGGTTGACCGCGGCATCGGTCTGGATGGCGTCGATAAGCGAGCTCTCGCCGCCCTCCTGGGAAGCCCGAACCGGGCGATTCTTCGCGGAGACAATACCCGAGGTAACCGTGGCATTTAGCCCCAGCGGGGAGCCCACAGCAACGACCTCTTGGCCAACGGCCACGGCGTCAGAATCACCGAATTGCAGGAACGGCAGGTCATTGACGTCCTTGATCTTGATGATCGCGACGTCGGTGTTTGCGTCGGAAGAAATAAATTCAGCTTCGTGCTTGCTGCCGTCGTTCATGCTGACGCGCAACTGGCCGCCACGCTCAGCGCCGGCAACCACGTGGTGATTAGTCAGCACATAGCCATCCGGCGAGATGATGGAACCAGAGCCCTCAGCAGCGCTGGTAAGGCCCAAAGCCTCAATGGAAACAACAGCGGGCAGCACCTTAGCCGCGGTCGCCTCAACCGAGCCCTCAGCTGGTTCCTCACCGGTGCTATTAGCCACCGGCTCATTCTGCAGAACCTGGTTTACGGTGCTCGTATCGTTCTTATCCTTCGCTCCTAGAGCTAGGCCAGTAATGCTGCCCACAGCGACAGCGCCGGCGAGCATCATGGCCAAAGCCGTGCCCAGGCCCACCTTCTTCTTTTCTGGCGGGTTCGGTTGCGCCCCTACGTAAGTTATGGCCTGATTAGGCTGGCCCGGTTGGCCAAACTGCCCTGCCTGGCCGGGCTGGCCCGCGCCGAAGCTTTGGGTATGCGGATTTGCTTGGCCGCCGACGAATTGGGGATTGCCCGCGCCTTGGTTGAAATTTGCGCCCTGCATCCCAAAGGAACCAGCCTGGCCACTGGAGCTAGGCTGCGCCCCGGAGTTCTGGCGCGGTTCATTCCAACCGGCAGAATTGCTAAGATTGGGTTGATTCTCGGACGCTGGCCTCTCGCCGCGTGGATCCGCAGGCTCGTTCATGTTTGAGTTCCTCGTATTCATGTAGGCAATTGTGCCGCAGTGGGCTGGGGTGCATCTGTAACGATTCTGCTAGCCATATAAGAATAACTGTTAGAATTCTGTATGTCTTGACCTGCAGCGCAACTCCTTTTTATGCCGCAATAAGGTCGGCGCAGATTAACCCTGATTAAACCAGCGCTCGGCGAAAATGGTGCCGCGATCAACTGCCGCCTCATCTTCTTCGTTTGCGGAAGGATCGAAAAGGCCATCAACGAAGGTCTCGCCTTCCCCACGGTACCCCGGCAAGATAGCCTCCATGCGCGTGCCGCCGTCGTTCGAATCCTTAATTTCAATAGAGCCCTCGTGGCGCTCAATCACGGATTTGACGATGGCCAGACCCAAACCAGAGCCCGGCATCGAGCGGGCTTCTGCGGAACGATAGAAACGTTCGAATACCTTCTCCCGCTCATCCGGCGGAATGCCCGGGCCAGAGTCGTCGACCCGGAGACGGACCTCGTGCTCGCTGATCTGCTGCATGAACACACGCACGGTGCCGGTCGCAGGCGACCATTTCGCCGCATTGTCCATCAGATTAAGCGTTGCACGGCCCAGGGCGAATGGATCGCCTTCTAGGACCCACGGAATAAAGCGCACACGGAACTCGACGTCGGGGCGGCGTCGCCTAGCGCGCGCTAGCGAAGACTCGAGCACCTCCATAAGGTCAACCGGCTCCGGAGCCTTCTCCGTGGCGTCCTCACGAGCCAAGTCGACCAAGTCACCGATGAGCGTAGAAAGCTCCGTCATCTGTGACATGACGTCATCTTCCAAGTCGCGGCGATCTTCTTCGCTGATACCAAACCCACCGCCGGACTTGTTCATCATCATCAGCAACTCAATGTTGGTACGCATCGAGGTCAACGGAGTCTTCAACTCGTGGCCCGCGTCCGCCACAAACTGGGCCTGCTGCACACGCGATTGCTGCAGCGCTTCCAACATCTGATTAAAGGAAACCGTAAGCTGCGCCATCTCGTCATTGTTGACAACCTCGATAGGTCGCAGATCGTTGGTCTGCGTGACGTAATCGGCCGCACGCTTCAGGCGCGAAATCGGCTGCATACCAGTCTTGGAAACGAGCATGCCGGCAAAGATCGCCAGCAGAACGCCCAGCGCAACGATAACGACCAGCATTGCACCAATGGCCGCGATGAGCTCATTCGTCTCGCTCAAGTCCCGGGCCAAGACCACAGTGGTGCCTAAGTCATGGCGTTTTGCGAGGATGCGCTCGCCACCGACGGTGCGCACCGAGATCTCGGTGTAATCATCATCCTTCTGAAACTTATCCCCCACCGGGATGGCATCACCAAAGGTAAAGCTCCAGGAAGGCGGGGAAATCGCGATACGAGTCGATGGATTATAGAGCTTAAACTTCGCGATTTCGGAATCGATAGATTCAACAAAACGCGGGTCCAGGCTTTCCTGAATCAACACGTCGGCTTTTTGCTCAAGCTGCTTGTCGACGGCCGCGGTCAAAGACTCAGACACGATCCAATAGGTTGCCAGGGTCATAAGCGCCACGGCGATGGCCACGACCAGACCCGTAACAAGCGAAAGACGCCACCGCAGTGGCGCCCGAGAAGCCCAACTCCCCCTTCCGCCGGCAATCTCGTTAACAGGGGTGGGGTGTACCTGTTCGGAAGCCTCGGCGTTGGGCGCTGGCTTCCTCAAAATCACGGTGTCGACTTCCGCAGAACATAACCGACGCCGCGCACGGTGTGGATGAGACGCGATTCGCCCTCACCTTCCGTCTTCTTCCGCAGGTAGCCGATGTAGACCTCTAGTGCGTTGCCGGAAGTTGGGAAATCGTAGCCCCATACCTCTTCCAGAATCACGTTGCGCGGCATGACCTTGAGCGGGTTTTCCATCAGCAGCTGCAGCAAAGCAAACTCAGTACGAGTCAAAGAGATCTGCCGGTCGCCGCGCTTTACCTCACGGGTTTCCGCATTGAGCTGCAAATCCTCAAAGGAAAGCTCGGTCTCCGCGCTGTGCGGTGCTCCAATGGAGTCTGCAGCGGCGCGGCGCAGCAAAGAACGCACGCGTGCCAAAAGCTCCTCCAGCGCAAATGGCTTCGGTAGATAGTCATCTGCTCCGGCATCGAGACCAGCCACGCGGTCGGAGACACTATCGCGGGCAGTTAGAACCAGGATCGGGTGTTCCCAGCCCTCACTGCGGAGAGTACGGCAGACCTCAAGGCCGTCCATGTTGGGCATCATGACGTCGAGGATCAACAGCTCCGGATTTTCATTGCGGACAGCCTCCACCGCCTCAAGGCCGTCACTGGCAATCATGACTTCATAACCATTGAACCGGAGAGAGCGACGCAGCGATTCGCGTACCGCTTGCTCGTCGTCGACGACAAGAATCTTCATAAACATAATTATGAACTATTCACGGTGGATTTTCGAAGCCACCATGCAATCCAGCCCCTTTCCATCCCCCCAAAGCCACAAGCTAACGTTTCTCGCGGCGCCTTTAGGCCATGTATCTGTTTAAAAAATCTGTTCAAAAGAAAAAGCCTGCGAAGAAGACGCCTTGTTTTAGGCGCTTCTCGCAGGCTTTTTAAAAAGTAGTGCGTTCTAGATTAGAACTGCTCCACGTCTACCAGGCCGAGCTTTGCAGCCTTGACCAGACGGCGCGGGATGCGCACGGTCTGACCGTCGATGGTGACTTCCTGAAGGGCGACGTTGTCTGCCTTCCACTGGGAGCGACGTGCGCGGGTGTTCGCGCGGGACATCTTGAACTTAGGAGTTGCCATTTTCTTCTATCCTCCTTACGCGTTCTTCTTCTTGCGGCGAGCCATTGCACCGAAGCGCTGGTTGAAGCGCTCGACACGGCCTGCGGTATCCATAACGCGCTGTGCACCGGTCCAGAACGGGTGGGACTCAGCGGTCACGTCAACGACGATCAGTGGGTACTCGTTGCCATCTTCCCACTCAACGGTGCGATCGGAAGTAGCAGTGGACTTGGTCAAGAACGAGTGGCCAGTGCCGGCGTCCTTGAAGACCACCGGGTGGTAATCCGGGTGGATATCCTTCTTCATAATTATTCCCTCAGGGTTGAAACTACGGGTCGGTTCTTCACTCTTCTACCTGGCTTAAGCCTTAAAGAAGGGCGAACTTTTTACAAAGCAGCCTTCTATCGGTGTCGAAGATCGTGCCCGAGTTGGGACGTACAGATTAAAAATGGCGTTAACCTCATCGCTCCGGGATATTGCTTGCGCTTCCCGTGGGCGGAGATGTCAACAACTTAAAGCATGTTACACCTTTGCCATCAGTTCCCCAAACCCACATACACGCTATTACGCTCCGTATATATAGGAATCGGCCCGCATAATTAACAACAGCCACAGGCGTTAACAAGACCAAATGGCGCAGGTAGTTCACACGAGCCCACTGCATCAGCTTGCAGCACTGGGACAAGGAAGGCGATTAGGTAATTTGGGCCACGGGCTGTAAGATTTCCCCTTGCTGTTGTCAAAGTATACGTTTTACGCCCCGTCTACTGGTGTTTGACGGTCTTGCCACCCATGCTCAACCTCACTTTTCGAGCACTGCACCTCACCGCAGAAGGCATAGCCGTCAGTAGCCATGATGTGGGCGGCTAGGAGAAAGAAGACCCATGTCGGCTATTTGCCAGGTAACGGGCCGCAAGCCGGAATTCGGCAAGCAGGTCTCGCACTCGCACCGCCGCACTTCGCGCCGTTGGAACCCCAACGTGCAGCGTCGTCGCTACTACCTGCCCTCCGAGGGCCGTACCATCACCCTGAATGTCTCTACCAAGGGCATGAAGATTATTGACCGCGACGGCATCGAGTCCGTCGTCGCCAAGATTCGCGCACGTGGGGAGAAGATCTAAAGATGGCACGTAATGACATCCGTCCAATCATCAAGCTGAAGTCCACTGCGGGCACCGGTTACACCTACGTGACCCGTAAGAACAAGCGCAACAACCCGGATCGCATCACCCTGAAGAAGTTCGATCCGATCGTCCGCAAGCACGTCGAATTCCGCGAGGAGCGATAATCTATGGCTAAGAAGTCCAAGATCGCCAAGAACGAGCAGCGCAAGGAAATCGTCGCCCGCTACGCGGAGCGTCGCGCTGAACTCAAGGCCATCATCAAGAACCCGAACACCTCGGACGAGGATCGTCTGGACGCACAGTTCGAGCTGAACCGTCAGCCACGTGATGCATCCCGTTCCCGCATCCGTAACCGCGACGCAGCCGACGGCCGTCCGCGCGGTTACCTCCGTAAGTTCGGCCTGTCCCGTGTCCGTATGCGCGGCATGGCTCACCGTGGTGAGCTGCCGGGCGTTCGCAAGTCCAGCTGGTAAAGGGGTAATTGCACAATGGCTATCAAGCGCAATAACCAAAAGAAGTTCCGCATGGAACAAACCCGTCGCCCGAAGAAGAACCCGCTGAAGGCTGAGGGTATCGAGACGGTTGACTACAAGGATGTAAAGACCCTGCGTCTGTTCATCTCCGACCGTGGCAAGATCCGTTCCCGTCGCGTGACCGGTCTTACCCCACAGCAGCAGCGCCAGGTCGCTACCGCTGTGAAGAACGCACGCGAAATGGCTCTCCTGCCGTTCACCGCCCGCTAAATCAGTAGCTGGGTTTCTCAACAGCGCACTTTTGCCGCTGGCAAGTGTGACACGGTAAAAGAACCTTCGAAAGCCGCTTTCTTTCAATCACTTCGATTGGATGGAAAGCGGCTTTTGTGCGTTTTGTTCTTGGCCACGAGATAACTATCTGCTACTTAACCCACAACTTCCCTATGCGGGATTCGAGCTGGTGATAGATTAGTGATATTCACTTCCCCTCTCCTCGAAAGGGCTTTTAAGGCGCATGCCATTGCATCAATCCCTGGCGGATCTCAGTGAGCTCGCAGCGCACTGCCAGTCCCCCGCTACTGCCCGCGGCTTACTCGCGGAAGCGCAGGATCTCCTGCACAATTCTCTAGACCACAGCGCGAACGAGCTAGAACTTGCCACGTGGTTTTCTCGCATTATCACTGACATCGTGCGCTCGCCCGGCGTCGCCAGCCCCGTGCGCCTTTCCGGCCCCGTCGCCCGCGGTGACGCACTTCCTTCCATGACCATCACCTGGCTGGGCGAGGACCCGCAGCTGGAATCTATTTTTAGGGACGTGGGCCTTGTTGGCCGTCCTGCGGAGGAGAACATGGCCAGCCGTGCCGACGCTGGCCTGGCGCTGGGCGTCGGCAGCGAAGATGCGCTGCTGAAGGAAGCACTGGATTTGCGCCCGCCAGCGCTCAAGGTGGTCGACGGCTTGCCGGATCGCAATGCGCCCGTGGATATCCAGGGTGTCCTGCTCGCCCCCATCGCCGCCATTGCCCGTTGGGCCGCGCCGGCGCCACGCCCTACTCCGGATCGCCTCGCGATCGGCGTTGAGCGTGAGCTTCTCGACGCCGCCGAAGCCGAAGCCTTATCCAGTGCCTGGGGCACCGGCATCGCGTTGGAGTTGCGCCAGTGGCACGCCGGCGTCAACGGACGCGATGGCGTCCTTGCGACTCTCCCACCCCTCGACCGCACCGCTTATGGCTCCGCCTGCCGCACGGTATCCGCAAACTTTGAGTCCATTGGTAAACGTCAGCAAGACTGCTCCACGCAGGACAATTAATTAGTTGCTGCGAATATAAACGAGTACACTTAACTGGCTTAATGAATTAAAATTCATTCACACGAAAGGAGGCGTCCTGCCCATGGCTGGAACTGTTGGTAGGCCGCGCAAGAACAGCCCGCGCCGCCGTGGAACTACCGCCCGTGAAGAGATTCTCGACGCTTCATCAGAGCTTTTCACCACGCAGGGTTTTGCCACCACTTCGACGCACCAGATTGCGGATGCCGTGGGCATTCGCCAGGCGTCTCTGTATTATCATTTCCCCTCCAAGACGGAGATCTTCTTAACCCTCCTTAACTCCACCATCGAACCTTCCCTCGAGCTCGCCGAGGAACTTGCTGCCTCCGAAGCCACGGCTGAGCAGCGCCTATGGTCCCTCGTCGCGGCGGAGTCCCGCCTGTTGCTAACCAGCGGCTGGAACGTTGGCCGCCTCTACCAGTTGCCGGTGGCTAACTCCCCCGAGTTCTCCGAGTACCACGAACAGCGTACTGCTTTGCAGTCTCGTTTCCGCGAAATTGCCGCCTCAATCGTCGGCGAGGATGACCCCCGCGTCGAGCTTCCGTTCCACATCGCGCTTTCGGTCATTGAGATGCGCCCGAACGATGGCACCCCGCCTTTCGACGCTTCCCAGCGCGTTCCGGAGACCGCCGTCATGCTTGCCGACGCCGCGCTAGCCGTTCTCGGCGCAAAGGTTCCGGACAACGCGGAAGAGACCACTCTTGAGCTGCTCAAGAACCGCCACGACTCCATCTCCTCTGCCGCCGCTGCTGCCGCGGATCGTAAGAAGAAGTCCGGCAATTAATTAGTGTGTGCAGCGTGGTGCTGCCAAGCAAACACCTATCGCTGCCAGTAGTCGTTCCAGGTGACGCTTTCTACGGCCGCGTTGTCTTGGTAGACGCGCAGACCGTCGGCATTGACCACGATGGACGAAGGATCGGCATCAACCTGGTAGGTGCCTTCGTGACCTTCGGCGGGCAGCTCCAAGGTGCCGCCGAACATATCGGAACGGTAGGTAGCACCGCCGGCGTTGCCGCAGACGACAACCTTGCCGTCATCGCTGGTGCCAGCGAGGATGAGGTCCTCGCCTGCGGTGCACGATGCATAGCTGCCGGACCAACCGCGGTCGCTCAAAATACCACCGCTGACGGTGGACTTATCGCGCCCGTGGTCGTAATGCTCTTCTGGGTTAGGCGCTGTTTCCGTCACGGTTACTACGGACGGGCTTGGGCTTTCTTTAGTGCTAGGCGCTGCGGAAGTGGTGCTGGCTGTCGAGGTGGTGGTCGATTCCACCGGCTTGAATTGCTGCTGCGCAGTCTGCTCAGTTTTCTCACCGCCCCGCCCAAGCAAGAAGAATGCAGCGGCGGCCGCCACGATTGCGACGAGAATGACGATTCCAACGACGATAGGCACCACGCCGGACTTATCTTTTTGTTGTGGATACGGATAAGTCATAGTGTGCGCCTTCTTTTCTGTGTCGATACGAGAAATGCTCTATGGGCTAGGTGCGCTAGGTCTTCCTAGACCTCAACGATAGCGCTGAACGGCATAGTGAGCCAAGCAGTTTTTATGAGGCTTATACACCGCTTCGCCGTCTTCCTTAAGGCTTTCAATCAGGCGATCGATCTTCTGGTTGGTCTTCTTCTCGGTCCAGCCAAGCGCCTGCGCCAGCTCTCGAATCGCCGGGATATTAGCATCCGTGGCACCCGGCGCGCGGAGGTAGCTAGCCAATTGGCGCAGCAACAGCTCCTGCTCGTCATTCGGGACGTGGCGGGTGCGCGTGCGGTCCCCCTCCTGATCCAGCGGGCGCGGGGTGCGGCGAATCATGTCGTTGTTTTGAACGTCGATGTGAATCTCGTACACGCAATCAGGCGTGGTGAAAGTGATGGCGGTCGGCCCCGGTGGGATGGGTGCCAAGCCGCGCGGTCCTACCTCGATGCGCGAATGGGAGCGCACATTGCGCTGGCTGATATACAGCGGGATATGGCGGCCCACATTGGCAAGCATCCAGCCTTGGCCGGAGTACCACAGCTGGAATAGCTGACGGTGCAGGTCCAAGTCCTCTGCGCCTACTACAAAGTCGCCTGCGCGCCCGACTATGAGTTCGTCGCCCGGGCCCATCCGGTGGACTTGCCCGACCAAGTCATTGATCTGAAGCCACGGTCCAAGGTTTGCCGGCGAGCTGGCGTTAGACTGCATAGATTAGGCGCTTTCGAAGTCGAGGATAGATGGATAGGTTTATTCCAAAAGTCCATACTAATACCTAAAAGCGTGGAAGTTAGCCGGTTACTAGCGCAATTGTGGTGATCGCAATCGTGATGATGATGAGAATCGTCGCCGCAATCATCAACGCATTGTTGTTGTCCTTCTGCGGCCTCGCAGGCTGCGCCGGCCGAGCAGACTGTACCTGCTGCGGCGATTGCTGCATTGGCCTTGTTGAAGGCATGGACGCACCCGGGTTGATTCCTGGGTTGAAGGGCGCATTGCTAAGCCCGCCATAAGAAGGCACCGCAGCTATCGAAGGATTGCTCCAGTTTTGCGCTCCCCCGGCGAGGTTATGTGCGCTGCCCATTCCAAAGCCCATGGCGGGAAGCTGACCACTTGCCGGATAGTTAGTGGCTTGGTTCTCCGGAACTGCGGAACGCGCGTTGAGTTCCGCGCCACCGTTTCTGCACGCCTCCAGTGCATCGATGAACTGGCAGGCCTCCGGGAAACGCCGATAAGGAGTGTTATCCAGTGCTCGTTCCATCACTGCATCAATCTGCTGAGTGGCCATTGCCGCCTGTGGATCAAGCCGTTCCATGATAGTCGGGGTGCCCATCGCCGGGACTATGCGCTTGGTGCGCCAGGCAGACTCCGACATCACCTCTTTGAGGTGATACATGGTCAGCATCTCAAACGCGATGAGTGCTAGCGCATAGTTATCACCTGAAAAGGATGCTTCCTGGCCGCTGTAATCACGCGAATTGCTCTCTGGTGAAGAGTAGTTTTCAGTTCCGATTACGTTGCCTACGGCGGTTAAACGCGACTGCCCCTCCGAGATAGCGATTCCAAAGTCGCTCAGAACGCTATAGCCGCTATCGGTGGGCCGGCGGCGTAGCAAGATATTGGCCGGTTTTACATCCCTGTGAATCCACCCATCCGGGCGCATCGAATGCATCTGGTCCAGTGCTTTGGCCACGGGGCGCAAGTACTTGACGACGTCGCTGATGCTAAAACCCGGCTCGTTACTATGGCGACGTTCACGGATGAGCTCTTCCAACGTGCCGCCTTCGAAAAGCTCCATCTCAAAGCCGAGATTGCCCTCGGTGTCGGCCAGCTTCTTATTTATGTGCGTGACATAGGAGCTATGGATGGCCGCCAGCGCCTTCATTTCATTATGGAAGCGCTTGAGCCCTTCTTCGTTGTGTAGCTCCGGCAACACCGTCTTGATTGCAACGTTGCGCCCTAGATCGACATCGGTGGCCGCGAAGACGGTTCCCATGCCACCGCCACCGATGCGCCGGACGTTTGCATATCCTTGGCGCTCCAGCCACATAACTACACGGGAATCATTCACGCGTATATTTCACCACACCCGATGTAGATGCAGGTTCTAAGAATCGCCCTATCTACCCCGCTTGTGGGGTAGCATAACCGCTCGTAGAAGGCAGCTACTATTTGTAACTACTCGGAAACTTTTAAGTTGCTGCCTGTATTTATTTCCTATCGCCGATTTCTTTGCCGAAGGATGCAATGACCAACCCTAACCAAGGCCCAAATCACTACCCTTCGCTGCCCACGAATATGTACTCGGGCGCGCAGTCGCAATCCCCATTTGGCGAGCAGAATCCCTATACCGACCCAAATGGCCGCTACCAGTCGACGCAGCCGATGGGATTTACAGCGCCCGCCGCGCGGCCCTCGCGAAACTGGGTTCCGATCCTGTGCATCTTGGCAGTCATCCTGGCCATGCTGATTGGCGGCGGCGTGGTCTGGGCGGATAAGAAGAGCGACGAGGCTCAGCAGCCACCTGTCGCTCCGGCACCGCCGTCGACGGAGGTTTCGGAAGAACCCGTCACGACCACGGAAGAAACCGAGTCTGATCCTACGCCTACCCAGGATTCTTCTTCCCCGGCGCAGAATAATTCGCCGCGCTATCAGCAAAGGCAGCAGCCGCGCCAGCAAACCCACACCACTACGCAGCGCAAGGATTATCCGGCAGGGCTTAGCGCCAATGGCTGGGACGGAATCTCCGGCGCGCAGTGCAACGGCGGCGAGGCCGTGTACGCGGCCAAGAAGTCCGCGCCACAGGCGCACGTCGTCATCTGTGACGAAGGCTCCGGCTTGGTCTACCGCGGCAATTGGTCCAGCGGCCCGGCCGTTGGCACTGCCTCAGGTAGCGGCACTTCGTACACCGCTACCTTCAACGATGTCAGCCAGCTGCTGATTAATGGCAGCGAGTTCACAATCATCCCAGACAGCACCTCTTATGACTCGAGCAAGCTAGACACCGGCCAGTTCAGCACCGTCTGGAGCGCCAACTAGCAAGCGGCCTTGGGCCACTGGACCTTCGCACCCGCGAGTTCGGTGGCCAAGGCGCTGAGCATTTGTTGTGCCGAGCCATAGGCACCGCTTGGCGACGTCGCGTAAATAGCCACCGCAACCTTCTTACCGTTGAGCTCTACCGTGCCCATCTGCCGTGCTTCATAGGCGCCGTTTGTATCTGGGCCCCAACCGCCCTTAAAAGATGAATTATCGAGGCTGCCTAAGCCATAGCTTTGGGCAGGATCAGAGGCAGCCATAGCAGTGAGCACTCCGCTGCCCTGTGCGATACAACCCAACTGCCCTATAAAGCGCGCTTGATCAGCGACTGTCCATTGGGTCTGCCCGAAGGCGGAAAAGCCCGGACGGGTAACCGTGGGCTGCACTTGCACGTCTAAGCCTGCTTCCGCTAGAACTGCGCTGGCGGCGCTAGCTGCAGACTGCCCGCCGCCTAGGGATTGCCAGAGATTTTCTGCGGCCGCATTATCTGAAAAAGTAATGGCCTGAGAAATCATCGAAGGATCTGCCGAACCAGCGCGTTCCGCGGCAATTGCCACCGGCACCTTCGATGTAGACCATGCGGCTCGCGGCTCAGAAATACCGGCACTATATACCTCATCCTGACCTGCAACGGCGATTCCGGCTTTCCCGCCGTACTTGCTCTGAACGTCTTCGACGATCTTCTGCAGTGCTTCCTGGACGTTCCCCCTCGCTGCAGCAGGAGCCGGGTCCTTGTCAGACTTTCCACCATCGCCTTTAGCATCCGCATCGGGCACCATCGTCTGCCCGCTCAAAGTGGGGCGCGGGTCCACATCCGTGCTGGTGGTCATGCTAACTTCCGCTCTTTCCTCCACATCACCGATCGTGCAGGCACTTGCGGCCAAAGCCACGCATAGTAGGCCCAGACCGCACAGGTTCTTTTTCTTCATCTAGTTGGGTCCTCTCTCGCTGCCGGAGCCGATTAAACGATGTAAACAATGGCGTTGTTGCCGCCGGTGCAGGTGACATATTCGCCGTTGTCACGGCAATCCATCGTGTAGTTGATGCCAGTAACCGGGCTATATGCGGTGATGACCGCGTTATATTCCTTGGTATCTAGGAAATGCTCTACATATGCATCGCGGACGGCGCGGGCGAACTCAGGAGAGGTCATCGTGGAATCACGGTAGACGTTGTTCAGGTCTCCGCCCGCAGCACCAGACATAGCTGCGTCGTTTGCGGCCACCGCACCGGCCGGAAGCGAGGGATACGCTGGGCGTTCCGGAGCCTTGGTCGTTTCTTCGGTTGTTGGCGCCTCGGTGGTTGCTTCTGCAGAGGTTGTCAGCATCGGGCTGGCGTTCTTCTCATCGCTGCCGCCCTTGAGAAGGAAAAATGCCAAAGCAGCGCAGAGCGCGATGACGGCAAGCACAATAAGAGCAATGATTGCCCACTTCGTACCGCTCGAGCGCTCTTCTTGGTACACCGGCGCCGCCTGGCTGTAATCCGCAGGACCATACTGCTGACCGTATTCGCCTTGCGCATAGTACGGCGCGGAGTCACCAGCAAATGGTGAACCCATGTTGGACTGCTCGTATTGCCCATAGTCCTGCGGCGGGTACCCCTGCTGTGAGTAACCTTGCGGGAATTGCTGTTGTGGTTGATCCGCCGCGTTCTGCCCGCCTGACTGTTTTGCCCAAGGGTTGGTATTGGGTGCTTCGTTTGCGCCTTGGTAGGGGCCAAAGCCGTTGTTTTCGCCAGACAAAACGTCTCCTATATGCAGGGATATGGTAATTACTTAGATTTCTGATTATGGCACACGCGTGCCCTTCGACCAGCTAATTTTTGTGCAGAACTCACCCAAAGTAGGCGGATCTGGGGAAACTTCCTTGGCAGTAGGCGAAGTAGCCACAACTTCGGTTACATTGTCACTATTGCTATCACTGCTTATGTGATTCGCCACCGTCTTTGTTGAGGAAAGGCCGTTTTAGAAATCCCTATGACGAACTATCCAGGTTTTGGCTCGCAGCCTAATAACTCGCGTCCTAATTCATCGCCCCAGTTTGGCTCCCCGCAGTTTTCTGCGCCACAATCATCGCCACAATTTGGTTCCGGATCTTTTGCCCCCGGTACGAACCCCGCGCACCCAGCATCGGCTACGCAACCTAATAACTTCGGCGCGCAAATGCCAGCGCGCAACGGCAAAGGATTGATTAGCGGCGCAATCATCGGTCTGATTGCCGCCTTCCTCTTCCTCGCCATTGTCTTAGGCGCCGCGGCATATTTCCTGCTGCCAAAAGACATTCCAGACGCCCCAGCAGACACGGTGTCAACGCCAACCTCGACGCCAGCCTCAACTGCGCCAACGACCATGAGCGACGTTCCATCCGAAAACGTCTAAAGGGCCCAGCAACCATAAGTTGCCAGGCCCCTCAGCCAATTAGCGCTGCGCCTAATTAGCGGCGCAACGTACTAATTCGCGATAGCGAATTAGTGGAAGAAGTGGCGAGTGCCGGTGAAGTACATGGTCACGCCGGCCTGCTTGGCGGCCTCGATGACCACTTCGTCACGAATGGAGCCGCCCGGCTGGACGACGGCCTTGACGCCAGCGTCGAGCAGAACCTCCAGGCCATCAGCAAACGGGAAGAAGGCATCCGAAGCAGCGAAAGCACCCGCGGTGCGGTTCGCGCCGTCGGCAAGCGTGTTAGCGCGCTCGACCGCCAGCTTCGCGGAGTCAACGCGGTTGACCTGGCCCATGCCCACGCCCACAGCGGCGTTGTCCTTGGTCAGCAGGATGGCGTTGGACTTAACTGAGCGCACTGCGCGCCATGCGAACTCGAGCTCAGCTAGGTCGGCGTCGGAAAGCGCGTTACCAGCAACCAGCTGCCAGTTCTCCGGCTTATCGCCCTCGGCCTGGTAAGTATCCGGCTCCTGGCGCAGGACGCCACCGGAGATGTGCTTGATTTCCTCTGCCGGAGCCTCGTGCTCGGCAACAAGGATGCGGAGGTTCTTCTTCTCCTTGAGGATATCCACCGCGCCATCCTCGTAAGACGGAGCGACGATGACCTCGGTGAAGATGTCCTTGACCTGCTCGGCCATCTCGACGCTGACCTCGCGGTTTACTGCGATGACGCCGCCGAATGCGGAGAGCGGGTCGCACGCATGCGCGGCGCGGTGTGCCGCAGCGATGGACTCATCAGACACGGCGATACCGCACGGGTTGGCGTGCTTGATGATGGCAACGCACGGACGCTCGTGATCCCATGCAGCACGCCATGCGGCGTCAGCGTCCTGGTAGTTGTTGTAGGACATCTCTTTGCCGTTCAGCTGCTGCGCGTTAGCCAGGCCCTTGCCGGAGCCATCGCGGGTAACGGTCGCGGACTGGTGGGAGTTCTCGCCGTAGCGCAAGGTGGTGGTAGCGCCCTCACCGCCGAGCTGATCGACGAACCACTGGGAAACAGCGGCATCGTAATCAGCGGTGTGCAGGAATGCATCGCGTGCCAGGCCGCGGCGCTCCTCCAAGGTGAAGCCGCCCTTCTTTGCAGCCTCTGCGACGTCGCCGTAACGAGCCGGGTCCACAACGATGGCCACGGATGGGTGGTTCTTCGCTGCCGCACGAACCATGGATGGGCCTCCGATGTCGATCTGCTCAACGCAGCCATCGAAGTCCGCGCCGGAAGCAACGGTCTCACGGAATGGGTACAGGTTCACTACGACCAGCTGGAATGCCTCCACACCCAGCTCTTCTAACTGAGAGAGGTGATCCGACTTGCGGGTATCCGCCAAAATGCCAGCGTGAACCTTCGGGTGCAGGGTTTTCACGCGGCCTTCGAGGCACTCCGGGAAGCCAGTGAGCTTTTCCACTGGGGTGACGTTGATGCCAAGGTCTGCAATCTTGGCGGCGGTGGAACCGGTGGACACAATCTCAACGCCGGCAGCGTCGAGGGAGCGGGCGAGATCCTCGAGCCCAGTCTTGTCATAGACGCTAATCAGCGCGCGCTTGATCTGCTTACGGTCATCGCTCATGGTGCGGAGAAAGCCTTCCTAAAAGTCTTAGAGCTGAATCGAAATGGTTGCGTTGGCATCCTGCGCTACCTGAACGGCGCGCAAGACTTTAACGATGAGTTGGCGCTCGACCACCTTGATGCGCTCGTGCAGCGAAGCCTCATCATCATCCTGCCGAACCAAGACTGGCTCCTGGGCAATGATGCGACCGGTATCTACACCGGCATCAACAAAGTGGACGGTTGAACCTGTGACCTTCACTCCGTACTCGAGCGCGTCACGGACACCGTGTGCGCCCTTGAAGGACGGAAGCAAAGCCGGGTGAGTATTGATGGTGCGGCCTTCGAAGCGGGCGAGGAAATCTGCGCCCAGAATCTTCATGAAACCAGCCGAAACAACAACGTCTGGTTGCGCAGCTTCTACTGCGGCAACCAGACGTTTATTCCATTCGGCGCGGTCTGCACCCATCTCTACTACTTCTGCTTCAATACCAGCAGCTTTCGCGCGCTCTACCCCCTGACAAGGAACGTCAGCGACGACCTTGACCACACGATAGTTCTCATCCTGCGCATCGATGATGGCTTGCAGGAGTGAGCCGGTTCCGGAGACCAGAACGACGATTTCAATCGGACGGGAGGTGCGGACGGTTTCGCCTTGTGGCTGATGCTGTGAAGTCACGGGACATAAGCCTAGTCCTTGTGAGGCTCCTGCGGGAATTCTTCGACAATTTCGCCGTCGATGACTTCCGCTTCTACCCCAGAATCGGCGGACTTTGCCGTTTCTTCCGCTGCTTCTTCGGCCGATTCGTTTGCCTTTTCTACAGCTGTTTCATCAGCCTCATCATCTTCTGGAGCGTCTGCAACCGACTCCCCTTCAGGGGCACCCATTGGTTCTTCCGGAACAGGCTCCTCTTCGGCCGATTCCTCACCCGTGGCATTTTCACTTGCAGCATCCGGTTTAATCGATTCCGCCACGGCACCTTCGGAAGTGTTTGGCGCAGTTTCTTCAGCTTCAGCGTCTTCCATTTCAGCTTCTTCTGCTTCGGCTTCTGCAAATGCAGCGTCCGCCGCAGCTTCCTCAGCCTTGTCGGATTCTGCGGCGGCTGCTGCCGAGGCGTTGCGGGATGCATGCCAGGCGCCGATTGCGAAGGCACAGGCAAAGCCCAATGCGATTGCCGCAAACCATAACGCCACGAGACCCGTTGCAGTCCACACGTTTAGGCCCGTTGCGCCATAGATGCCAAGCACGCCGGAAACAAAGTAGCTCAAAAGCAAGGTAAAGAAAGCAACAAAGGCGCTCGCAGCGACCGCAAAGAAAAAGTTCACGTGGCGGCGTGCGCGCCAGACCACATAGATGGCCGAGGCGATCGGAACAACGAGAAGGCCCACCGCCCAAGGCGCAATGGAAGAAGGAACTACGCCCACGATTGGCAGCGGCGGCAAGGAAACCATGTGGATGCTAAACAGGCTGATGCTGCTTTCCGGGCCGAACTGGAATTCAGAACCAGACAGAATGCCGCCTGTGCCGATAACTGCGTTTGGGATATACAGAGCGCTAATCAGGTAGAGCAGGAATCCACCCAAGCCATCGATGCTCGGGTACGCATTCATCATCTCGCTCTGACGGGACCAGCCCACAATGGCGACGATGAGGCACACTACTGCCGAGGCAGCAAAAAGCACACCGAGGTAACGCAGCGCTACTTGCGCGGCGTCGACAAGCATGCGCGGCATACCGAAACGTTTGGCCAATGCCTTCCACAAGCGCGAACCCATGCCACCGGCCAGCGCCGACAGATGTAGCAGAAGCATGCGCGGCAAGACCACGAAGAAATTAGGCGGCGAGACGTCAAATACCTTGCCGGCGTCCCACAACATCAGCCACGCGATGATCGTGAGAAGCAACGGCACACCGACAACACAGCCTAAGAGGACCAAAAGATCTTTGATGCTGACCTTATGCTTGATCGCCTGACGGATCCGGCGCCCGACAATTAAGGATAAGATTCCTGCGGGCAGCAGCGGTAAAACGGAAAGCTCAATTCCGCCTGCCGAAATCGGCGCGAGGTTAAACACCATCCACGCTTCGGCAACGATCGTGGGCAGCCATGCCAAAGGCGAGCTTGTTAAAAGCAGCGCCGCCAATGCCACTGCAAGCACTACCAACACCACGACGGCGTTAGGGATTGCCACCGTCCACAGCATTCGGCGGATGCGCCCGGCCAAAGTGGTAGGCGCGGTAGCTCGACGGGCGCGCGCCTGGGAGCCAACCTTGTTGGCCACGCGTGCAGCTGGTTTGGATGAGCCGGCGCCACCGCGCCCGCGCACTTGCGCGCGCGAACGGGAAGCCGACCGCGTTTGAGGGCTGGTGTTTTTGTTCATCGCGTCCACTTTGCCATGGCCCATCGTCCATTTTGGGTTGGCGCGACGATAACAAGCTGAATTGGCGGCACTTCGCACTAACCTTAAGGTGCTAGCTCAGGCGCACAACAGCGCAATATATACTGTATGGAACGGAAAGCAACCATTAACGCTACCGTGATGACCGTGCACTCTGAGCAAACATACACCGTCTATACTGGCCAATTACGATTATCGCTAGCTCTACCTAAAGTGTGACACAAACCCTTTCAGGCCCCTGTCCAGCTAATTTCACCGAAAAGGTCGAAAAATTTCCATAACGGCTTGCTGTTATTATTTCGAGACGCTACTGTTACATCTCGTTGGTAACAGGAAGGTCACAATCCAGTAACCAACCGCCCAAAGACGTAACGCTTAATTTTTTGGTTTCTAGTGCAGGTGCGGTTGGCGGATTGTGAAGACAATGGAAGAAGAAATCATGCGAAGCAAGACTCAGCGGAACGCCGGCCGTCACCGCCAGATCGCCACCTCGCAGACTGCGAAAGGTCGTCTAGCACTGGTGACCGTCGCTGCAGGAGCTGTGTCCACCGCAGGTGTCGGTGGCGCAGCGGCCGCCAATCTTCAGGCAGACAATGCCGGCATGAAGGCGCAGACCGTCGACTACAACCTTGCTACCGAGTCTGACGCCCTGCAGGACGTTCAGAATGGCGCCCAGGCTGCCGCCAAGGAAGCTGCCGCCGCTGCCCCACAGATCCTGAACGTTGCCGAGGCAAAGCCGGTAGCAGATCTTTCTGCTCAGCTGGATAAGGCAGTTCAGGCATCTGAGGCACGTGCTGCTGCCGATGAAGCATCCCGCGCACCATCCGTCGTCCGCCCAGCCGAGGGCACTTTCACCTCCGGATTCGGACCACGATGGGGTTCCTTCCACTCTGGCATCGACATCGCTAACGCTGTCGGTACCCCAATCCTCGCCGCTATGGACGGCACCGTCATCGATTCCGGCCCAGCTTCCGGTTTCGGCCAGTGGATCCGCATCAAGCACGATGACGGCTCCATGACCGTCTACGGCCACATGCAGACCCTGGACGTTGCAGTTGGCGAGCGCGTGCACGCCGGCCAGAAGATTGCCGGCATGGGTTCGATGGGCTTTTCCACTGGTTCCCACCTGCACTTCGAGATTCACCCAGCAGGCCAGGGCGCAGTTGACCCAATCTCTTGGTTCGCAGCCCGCGGAATCAACATCTCCTAAAGCACTAGCCTTTAAAATTCCTTCTTCCCACCCTCCTTCTCACCTGGTTTAAGCGGTAACAGGACTTCGCTTCCTGTTGCCGCTTTCGTGGTTTTGGCCACCCACCCTTGCCGCCGCATTACTTACCCAGTAAGCTACGCTATAGGTTACCCGGTAATCAATGATTACTATCGGCTTGACCGGCAACTTTCCAAAATCTATATCCATCCCCCTGGCAGGAAATATGTCCATTAAACATTCTCTCTTGTCGCTCCTTAGCGCTGAGCCAGCTACCGCCAGCATGCTGCAAAGCCACTTCGCGGAAGCGCTGGATGGACTATGGCCACTCAACATCGGCCAAGTTGCACAAACGCTAAAACGACTCGAAAGAGACAACTTCATCGAGGAGCACGGCACAGCCGTAGGCCCCACGGGCAGGCATGCCACGACCTATCACATCACTACACAAGGCCGTGCGGAGCTTGCGGACTGGTGGACGCGGGGCGTCGCCAAGCATGCGCTCGAAAGAGATGAACTCGTCCTCAAGGTAGCGCTCGCTGCCCAACGCAGCGACGTCGATGCCATTGAAATTCTGGATGCCCAGCGCTTTGCCACCCTGAAGCAGCTTCGGCTTCTAAACCAGCAGGCCACCGAATTACCTGAAACCCGCAGCGCCACGCGGCTGGCCCTCGAACGCGAAATCTTTGACCTTGAAGCACTGCTGCGGTGGCTCGACCGGGCTGAGGCTCTAAATCCCCACACCTCCGCTTCTACTTCCAATCAACCAAAGGAATAGACCATGCATAACAGCGAAGAAACCACCCACCCATTACCACTTGAGCTTCATAATGTCTCCCGCGAGTTCGGCTCTGGCGCGCGCCAAGTTATCGCACTTAAGGAGGCAAACCTGCAGCTTCATCCCGGCAAGCTCATCGCCATCATGGGCCCTTCTGGTTCCGGCAAGTCCACGTTGCTCAACGTCGCTGGGCTCCTGCTGCCACCGACCTCTGGACGCGTGCTTGTCAACGGCGAGGATGCTGCGGGGCTGTCCAAATCTGCTGCCGCTCAGTTGCGCCGCCGGAACCTAGGTTTCGTCTTCCAGGACTTCAGCTTGGTGCCCACCCTCAGCATCGGTGAGAACGTCACCCTACCCCTTGAATTAGATGGCGTTAGCCCTAAGAAGTGCCGCGAGGCCGCTGAAATTGCGCTTGCGGAAGTAGGCCTGGAAAATGTCGCTGACCGCTTCCCTGAGGAAATCTCAGGCGGTCAGGCGCAAAGGGCCGCAATCGCCCGTGCACTCATTGGCCCGCGCCAGGTATTGCTCGCGGATGAGCCGACCGGCGCGCTCGATACCGCCACCAGCGAAGAAGTCATGAAGGTGCTGCGCTCTCGCATCGACGCTGGCGCCGCCGGGCTTCTCGTTACCCATGAGCCACGTTTCGCCGCATGGGCCGACTCCGTTGTAATGATGCGCGATGGCGTCCTCAGCGGAAAGGAGCATTAGTCAATGTCTGCTCTTTTAGCCGCCGCCCGCCCCACCTATCGCGACATGTTGGCCCATCGCTGGCGCAGCCTAGCCGGGGTGGCATTGGTTGCACTTCCCGTCGCCGTTTTGGTGTGCCTGGGCATACTGGGCGTCAATGGCGATAGGTTCCACAACGTATTTTCAAGCAATCCGCGCACGATTGGCGTGGCGGCTTCAGAAGATACAAAAGCGGTGCACCTGGAACCTGCAGCGGGTTTTGCTTCCCGCGCAGAAGAAATCTTGCCTGGTGACCTGCGCCCCTCCCCGATTTTTGGGCCCGTCACCGTGGGAGTTCAGCACGATTCAAAGCACTCCAATATCCAGATCACCCAATTCGACAGTGCTCTACCGCCCACTAAAGCACAACCCCTCATCGATTCCGCGCACCCCGACGAGGGAACGCTCATCTTGTCCTATGCAGATGCGCGTTCATTAGGAGTACACAAAGGTGATGTTGTCAGCATAAGTTCCCCTACCCCTGGCGGCTTATCGGAGGCAAAGGTCGCGGGCATCATCCCCGGCGGTAGGAGCTATGCCACGGCACCAGTCCTTACGAACACGGAGTTCTTGGCCCAGCACCCGGAGCAAGCTACGTGGGCCATCGTGGGCGATACCGTGCTCAACCAAAATGACATCGCACGGGTGCAGTCGGCAGGCTTTAGCATTTACGACAAATCTTTATCTGAAGCAACGATAATCGATAGCGGCGTCCACCTAAATTTTGAAGCCTTCTTAAGCTTCATCGCCATCGCCAGTTCTTTTGCTTTTGCGGTTACGCTGCTCCTTGCACTTATCGCGCCAGTGTTTAGCTTCGCTTTGCGCCGGAATACACGCATGTACGCACTCATGGCAGCACAGGGCGCACAACCAAAGCACATCGCTACAGCCGTATTAGCCTATGGCTTCTTCACAGGCCTGCTCGGCGCCACGAGCGGCGCAGTGCTCGGACTCGCAGGCAGCTATGCCATCGGGGCACTGCGTTTTCCTGGAGTAAAGCTCGATGTTCCACTGCTTTATCCACTTGCACTCTGGGCTATCGCAATTGTTGCTTCCACGGCCGCCGCTCTGGTGCCCGCGTGGCTCGCCGCCCGCCAGGCGCTTGCGCCCTCCCTCCACGGCGGCATGCCGGATCGCATCCTCAACTGGCGCAAGGAAATGGCATACGGCCCTGTCGCATTGCCCGTTATCCTCATCGCGCTGCTTACCCCATTCGGTAAGTCAATCTATTCACTGCTCATCCTGCTGGCTTTCCTCGCCACAGCCGCAAGCGTTCCCGCGCTGGTATATGCCACCGCACGCGTATGCAGTCACCACGGCCTCGCTTTGCGGATTGCCAGCCGCGATCTCATGCGACGTGGATTCCATACGGTCCCAACCGCTATCGCGCTCATCGCCGTAACCTTAGCTGCGGCCGCGGGTTCCGTAGGCGTTCGCAGTGACGAAGCATGGTGGGACAAGGTGGACACGGTAGTAAATCCCTCCACCTCAGCAATAGTCAGAAACACGGATCATCAAAAGAACTTGGGCGCACCGGCCAACAAGGTGGAACAGCGAGCCATCGATAGTGCGCTTGCACTGCAGCCTGGCAAGCCCCTTGAGACTTTTGGATATACCGATTGGAATTCCACCTCTATTCCTGGTTCTTCCATTCCAAATATTGCTCTCGAGATGGAATATGACTACACCTGCGAGCAGACTTCCTACAACGACTCTGTCGAGCAGGCTACCTTCATCGACAAAGATGGCCGCAGGACCGATGAGTCTGGAGAAGCACGGCAGAATTGTCTGCATGACATGATGACGTGGTTCCCGTCTAGCGCCTTCACTCGCTATGGCCGCACGCTAGAAGCAACGCCCGAAACGCTCGACCTCTGGAACTTCGACAGCGATGCTGACCGCCAAGCGGCGGCAGATACACTCCGTAAGGGCGGAGTTGTCTTAACCCATAACAGCCACCTCGATGGACGCGACCATGCCGAGTTCACCGCTGTTCGGACCCCACAGGGCCAAACCGAACCGCGCGAAGAGGTTAGCGCTACGCTGCCTGCGGTCGAGGCGCTTCCCGCGTTGGGCCGCGATCTCAGGTTGGTTAGCCCTGCGGCGGCAAAGAAGCTAAAGATCTCCTCCTCCCGAATCGGCACGGCGATTGTCTTCGATAAGACTTTGGAGCGCAGCCAACAGAAGGAAATTGAAGAAGCCGTAGAAAACGCTACCGGCGGCGAATACGAGATTTCCTTCACAAAGACCACGAGCAAGGCAAAGGAATACGCCCCTGCCATTGCCCTATGGGGCATCGGCTTCATCTTGTTAGTGCTCATCATCGCCAACTCCGCGGCAGCGCTACGCCGCAGCGGAAAGCTCTTTGAGTCTTTGGGTGCAGAACCTTCCCTCATGCCGAAGGTCGCCGCTTGGCGCACGTGGTTGGTTGGCACGATCGGCATGACGCTCGGTTTCATCGTCGGCGAGATTATTGGAATCATCATGATTCGTGTGCCGCGGCCAGGCAGGCCCGAAGCAAACGAGCTGTTCTATCAGGGAGATCTCTACAGCATGGACTGGTGGCAACTTGCGGGCGTGTTCATAGTGCCTTTGCTTGGCGCGGGCGGTTCCTGGTTGGTGCACCGGCGCTTAAGTGCAGTCGAGGCTGAACAAAACGATTAGCCCAAGAGCCACAACAGCAAATTGACCCGAACGCAAGGCCTGTACCAAGTCTAGGCACAGGCCTTGTCGCAGCTCAGGAGGGGCTTTTACTGAATGAATCCTGGCAGCCCCATAACGTCACCCCCAATATCCACCCCCACAACCTAAACCCATACTTCACAGTCGTAACTATTTTCACATTAGTAACATGTGTAACATGCTGGCATGTTCGAATAATTTTCGAACATTTCCTGTCTTTACCTGCAATTTTCACAATTGCAACAGTACGAAAAGCTCGATAACTTTATCTCGTTGCCATAAACGGCCTCGATATTCCGGATTGGACTTTTTCGGCGTGTCGAAACGCGTCCGTTTGGCACTAAAGGCTTAACCGAGCCACCCCGACCATGCACCGCCATGAAAAGGACCCGAAGTTATGAAGCGCAATCTCCGCGCACGCAAGACTGTGGCACTTACTGCCTTGGCAGTTTGCACCACGCTTGCCACCACCATGGGCGCTACCGCCTCTGCCGCGCAGCCGGCAGCTAGCGTAGACGTCTCTGATGGCTCGTCACAGCCAGAAGTATCTACTAATGCAGATAACGCAACGCTTATCGACGCCTTCGTCGGGCTGACCAAGTCCACGGCCGGCGTACTCGCGGGCGCTGCTACCCCAGAGGTATCGAATGAGGGCGGGGCGCTGAACATCGTTCTCGACCCTTCGAGTGTTCCGGGGCTTGCCCAGGCTTTCGCGCCTTCCGGCAATCACTCCGGACTGAAGCCAACGAAGAGCCAGGACTCCGCGGGCAACACCGTGGTGTTTCCTACTTCCGGCACTCTTACTTCCGGCTTCGGCCCGCGCTGGGGCGCCTTCCACAGCGGAATCGACATTGCTAATCCGATTGGCACGCCGATTTACTCCATCATGGACGGTGAAGTTATCTCCTCTGGTCCGGCTCAAGGCTTTGGCCACTGGATCCGCATCCAGCACGATGATGGAACCATCTCCGTCTATGGCCATATGCCGGGCGACCAACTGCTTGTCAACGTCGGAGACCGCGTGAGCGCAGGTCAGCAGATCTCCGTCATCGGCAACGAGGGTCAGTCCACCGGCCCGCACCTCCACTTCGAGGTGCACCCGGGCGGCGGCGCAGCCGTGGACCCGGTCAACTGGTTCGCTCAGCGTGGCATCAACATCTAAGCGAACCGCCCTTTGCGCTTAAAGCTTTTCCATCGGCACGCCGCCGATGAGCATCAAGCGCACTTTGCCGGCGCTTCCGAAGTCCACCGTCACCGTGGCGCGTGGACCGGAGCCGGAGGCATCAATGACCGTTCCCAGGCCGTACTTGGCGTGGTTGACGCGGTCTCCCACAACTAAATTCAGCTGGTTGTTCTTAGGCATCGAGCTGGCAGGAGCAGGCTTACGCGTGCGTTGCGAAGGGGAAGACGTAGCGCGCGGTGAGGTTCTGCCCCAGCCGGACCAATCGGAGCCATAGGAGCGGCCATATTGGTAGGAATCATCTCCGCCCCATGCGCTAGACAGCGAGCTGTCTGGTTCTTCACGGCGCCAGTCGATGAGGTCTTCGGGGACCTCGGCGAGGAAGCGGCTGGCCGGATTCGTCATCGGGTTACCCCAGGACGAGCGAAGTATTGCGCGGGTGAGATAGAGCTGCTCGCGAGCGCGTGTGATGCCCACATAAGCCAAGCGGCGTTCCTCACTGAGCTCTTTTGGATCCCCTAAAGAGCGCATGTGCGGGAATTGGCCATCTTCCCAGCCTGTGAGGAAGACGACTGGGAATTCCAAGCCCTTGGCAGTGTGCAAGGTCATCAGCGTGACCACGCCAGTTTCGTTGTCAGGGATTTGGTCTGCGTCAGCTACCAAAGACACCTTCTCTAGGAAAGCCTGGAGCGAGCCGGGTAGGGCCTCCCCCTCGGCGAGCTCTGGGCTTAAATCTTCTACAGCGTCGGCTCCGGTAAACGCCATCTGATTAGCCGCCTCGGAGCTAAATTCTCGGGCAACGGAAACCAACTCGTTGAGGTTATCCAGCCGCGCGCCATCCTGCGGATCATTCGAGTTCTCCAACTCCGCACGGTATCCAGTTGCATCGAGCACGGCACTGAGCAGATCACCAAGATCCGGCTGATGAGTAACCTCGTTAATCATGCTCGGAATCTGAGCGCGGATGCCTTCCATCATCTCGTTGAACTTCGACACTGCATTAACGGCTCGTGTGCCCATGCCCGCAATGTTGCCCGCGGCGGCATCGTACAGGGCCTTTCCAAAGCTCACTCCCAGGTTCTCTGCATGCAGCGCGATCTGGGATTGTGCTTTATCACCGATGGCGCGCTTTGGAACGTTGATAATGCGGCGCAGGCTCACTGTGTCATCCGGATTATCAATGATGCGCAGATAAGCCACCATGTCACGGATTTCGCGGCGTTCATAGAAGCGAGTGCCGCCCACAACCTTGTACGGGATTCCGGAGCGAACAAAGATATCTTCCAACGCACGCGAGGCATTGTTCGTGCGGTACATGATCGCCATATCGGAATAGGCGCGACCCTTATCTGCCAGAGAGTCGATCTCAGAAGCAATAAAACGGGCCTCATCATGCTCGTTATCGGCGACATAGCCGACGATCTTCGCGCCTTCGCCGTGCGCAGTCCACAGGTTCTTCTCACGGCGGCCCTCGTTCTTCGCGATGAGAGCGTTCGCCGCGTTCAGAATGGTCTGAGTGGAGCGATAGTTCTGCTCCAACAAAATGGTGTGCGCCTGCGGATAGTCACGCTCGAATTCCTGAATGTTGCGGATCGTAGCGCCACGGAAGGCATAAATGGACTGATCTGAGTCACCCACCACGCACAATTCTGGTGCATCGGGGCCTAGCTCTCCCCTACCCACCAATGCAGAAACCAGCGCATACTGCGCATGGTTGGTGTCCTGATACTCATCAATAAGAACGTGCTTGAAGCGGCGACGATAGAAATCCACCACCTGTGGGTGCTGATGGAAAATACGCACTACCTCACCGATGAGGTCATCGAAGTCCACGGAGTTAGCTGCACGCAGGCGGCGCTGATATTCATCGAAGACGCGTGCAACCGTAATCTCGAAAGGATTCTTGGTCTTTTCTGCTTCTGCCAAAGCGTCAGCCGGCGAGACCAGCTCATTTTTGTGATTCGAAATCTGATTGGCCAGCACGCGGGCGGTGTACTTCTTTAGATCCAACTGCATGTCTTTGGCGATCATGGTCAAAAGGCGGCGTGCATCATCACCGTCATAAATAGTGAAGTTGGTGTTCAGTCCTGGCACCAGCTGCGCGTTTTGGCGCAGGATACGCACGCAGATGGAGTGGAAGGTAGAAACCCACATGCGCTCGGCCACTGGCCCCACCAGCTGGCCCACGCGCTCTTTCATCTCCGTGGCGGCCTTGTTGGTAAAGGTAATAGCCAAAATCTCCCACGGAGCCACCCCACGATTGCGCATGAGATAAGCAATGCGGCGGGTAAGCACAGCAGTCTTACCAGAGCCCGCACCCGCCACAATCAGCAGCGGCGAACCAGCGTGCGTTACCGCCTCAAGCTGCTGCGGGTTCAGGCCCTCAGTAAGCGGATCGGGGTCCACAGCGCCAGGCGCGCCAGCTGGGTTCGATGCAGCACCAGCAGCAGGTCCCCTCGAAGTAGGAGCCCCAAAGCCACCCGACTGTGGCTGCGGCGCGGCAGGCCGAGCGGGCCCACCGAAACCGCCGAAGCCGCCAAAAAGATCCGGCTGGCTGTTGGCAGAATTTTTTCCATCTGGGCGTGGAGCTGGGGAGAATTCAGACGCATTACTCATAGTGCCTACCAACCTACTAGCACCACCGGACATCCCCTCATAACACGCCTTATGCAGGGGAATTCGAATTTATCTGCTGCAGTTTCCTTTTTGGTTTCTAAGTGGCAGAATCTTGGGCTATGTCCTCTGCGAACAACCCGACTGAAAACTCCGCACACGCCAATAGCCTCGATACCAACGTTGTGGACAACGGCATGGAGATCCGCATGCCCTCCGGCACCGATGATCCCTTGAGCGATGCGGAGATTCAGAACTATCGCAAGGAAATCAACCGCTTGGATCGCGTTATCCTCGACGCTGCGAAGCGCCGCACGGAAATCTCCCAGACCATCGGGCGCACGCGCATGAACGCCGGCGGCACCAAGCTGGTGCACACCCGCGAGATTGCCATTCTCAACCAATTTCGCGACGAGCTCGGTGAGGAAGGCCCAGCCATCGCCTCTGCACTGCTGCGCATGGGCCGCGGAAAACTCGGCTAAACCTTTCAATAAATTTCATTTTTCTGGATAAAATACAGTAATCTCTTCGCCATGAATGCAGTTCTTGTCGCGGTCATCGTCATGCTCGTCCTCGCGCTTTTGCGTGTGCATGTTGTTGTCGCACTATTCCTTGGCGCGCTGACGGGCGGCCTGCTTTCCGGCATGGGACTCGACGCCACCATGGTCGCTTTCCAGGAGGGCCTCGGTGGCGGTGCCAAAATTGCCTTGAGCTATGCATTGCTGGGTGCCTTTGCCATGGCGGTCGCCGCGGCGGGCGTGCCGCAGCTGCTCGCCAACGCCTTGATTCGGCGGATCGGCGGGGACGGGGCGTCGCCAAGCGCAGCACAAGCCACCAAGTGGATCTTGGTCGCCGGCCTCATCGCTATGGCTGTGATGAGCCAGAACGTCATCCCCGTGCACATCGCGTTCATCCCGCTTATCGTGCCGCCACTGCTCAAGGTCATGAATGCCCTGCGCATCGACCGACGTCTGATTACCTGCTGCCTTACTTTCGGCCTGGTCACCACCTACATGTTCCTACCGGTAGGTTTCGGCTCCATCTTTTTGAATGACATTTTGTTATTCAACATCGGCCAAGCAGGCCTTAATACCGAAAGCATTTCCATCATGCATGTCATGGGAATTCCTGCCCTTGGTATGCTCTCTGGCCTGCTGATTGCCATGTTCTTCAGCTACCGCAAACCCCGCGATTACGCCGATACCCCGCTCAGCAATGAAGAGCCAACCGAAGAAGCCCCGTCGCGTTACAAGATTTGGGTCTGCGTTGTCGCCATCATCGCCACCTTCGGCGTGCAGATTGCGATGCAGGCGATGGATTTCGAATCCGATGGTCTTATGGTCGGCGCCCTGACAGGACTTGGCATCATGTTGGTCACCGGCGCCATCGATTGGCGCAAAGCAGACGATGTTTTCTCCGATGGCATGCGCATGATGGCGCTCATCGGTTTCATCATGATTACTGCCCAGGGCTTTGCCTCTGTCATGACAGCCACAGGTCAGGTCGAGGAACTGGTGAGTGCAACCAGCGATATCTTCGGCAGCAACAAGATGATGGCCGCCGCGGTCATGCTCATCGTGGGACTTGTCGTGACGATGGGCATCGGTTCTTCCTTCTCCACGCTTCCCATCATCTCCGTCATCTATGTTCCACTGTGCATGTCACTGGGCTTTAGCCCCGCCGCGACGGTGGCCATCGTCGGCACCGCAGGCGCGCTTGGCGACGCCGGCTCCCCCGCCTCCGATTCCACCCTCGGCCCCACCGCGGGCCTCGGCGCGGACGGCCAGCACGATCACATCCGCGATTCGGTCATCCCGACCTTCCTGCACTTTAATATCCCGCTTCTCATCGCCGGCTGGATTGCAGCAATGGTCCTGTAGCTAACGGCAAAATGCTCCCGCGTGGACTACGGTGGTATCCGTAATTTTTAGTGTCTGACTAAAGCCAGAAAGGCCCTTGTAATGGACATCACCACCCAGCCCCAGTGGAACGCACTTGAGCAGCTCTTTGCGGAGAAGAAAGACCTCAATCTACGTGAGCTCTTCGCCGCTGACCCGCAGCGTGCGGCTCGCTTAACTTTCGACGCTGCGGGGCTGCATGTCGATCTTTCCAAGAACCTGGTCGATGACGATGTCCTCACGGCATTGGTAGAACTTGCACGGGCTGCAGACGTAGAAGGCCGCCGCGATGCCATGTTCGCCGGCGAACACATCAACAACACTGAGGACCGCGCCGTATTGCACACCGCCCTGCGTCAGCCGGCAGACTCGGAGCTTAGCGTCGATGGCCAAGACGCAGTAGCTGACGTTCACGAAGTTTTGGGCCGCATGCGTGCCTTTTCTGATTCCCTGCGCGATGGCAGCTGGCTGGGGCATACGGGCAAAAAGATCCGCACCGTGGTCAACATCGGCATCGGCGGCTCCGACTTGGGCCCGGCCATGGCCTCGAAGGCGCTGCGCAGCTACGAAGACGCCGGCATCAAGGCACTTTTTGTCTCCAACGTTGACCCGGCTGACATGGCTGCAGCGCTGGACCAGGTAGAAGCTGAGGAGACTCTGTTCATCATTGCTTCTAAGACCTTTACCACCCAGGAGACCCTGACCAATGCGCACGCGGCGCGCGCGTGGCTCATCAATAAGTTGGGTGATGAGGCGGCAGTGGCCAAGCACTTCGTTGCTGTATCGACCAACGCCGAGAAAGTCTCCGAGTTCGGCATCGACACTGCGAACATGTTCGGCTTCTGGAACTGGGTGGGCGGCCGCTACTCCATGGATTCCGCCATCGGCCTGTCCCTGATGTGCACCATCGGCGCGGATAACTTCACGGACATGCTTGCCGGCTTCCATGCGATGGACGAGCACTTCCGCACCGCGGAGCTTGCGCAGAACCTACCGGTCCTGATGGGCATGCTCGGCGTGTGGTACTCCGACTTCCACGGCGCACAGACCCATGCGGTCCTGCCTTATTCTGAGGACCTAGGCCGCTTCCCTGCTTATCTACAGCAGCTGACCATGGAGTCCAACGGCAAGTCCGTTCGCCGCGACGGCACCGCAGTTTCCACCGGCACTGGGGAAATCTACTGGGGCGAGCCGGGCACCAACGGCCAACACGCTTTCTTCCAGCTTATCCACCAGGGCACTCGCCTTATCCCGGCGGACTTCATCGGTTTTGCTCGCCCGCAGCAGGATTTCCCTACTGCCGACGGCACCGGCTCCATGCACGATCTGCTGATGGGTAACTTCTTTGCTCAGACCAAGGTTCTGGCATTCGGCAAGACTGCCGAGGAAATCACGGCGGAAGGCGTTGCCCCTGAGCTGGTTCCTCACAAGGTCATGCCAGGCAACCGTCCGACCACCACCATCATGGCGGAGCAGCTGACCCCGGCTGTGTTGGGCGCGCTCATCGCGCTCTACGAGCACATCGTGTTCACCCAGGGCGTTATCTGGGATATCAATTCCTTTGACCAGTGGGGCGTGGAGCTGGGCAAGCAGCAGGCTAATGACTTGGCGCCGGCAGTCTCCGGCAAGGAGGAAGCCGCATCCGGCGACCAATCCACCGACGAGCTCATTGGTTGGTACCGCTCCAACCGCTAAGCGCCTAGCACTTAACGGTTGGCTCGAAACTAATTAAGCCCCGGCCCGGGAATAGGGCTGGCAATGCGGGCACCACCAGATGATGCGCTCCAGCTCGCCTTCTTCCCCGCCGGCGTCAACGCCGCCGAGCGTCGACTTGGCAATTGGCGTGCCACACCGCCTGCACTTGGCGTTATTTCTGCCGAAGACATAGGTGGTCTCCCCGGCGCGCCGCACACCCGTGGTCACGCGCACTGGGGAGTTGCGGTTGGCCCACATGATGCGCCGCGATATCTCCAGAATCCGCGGCACATCCACTTGGGCCACGCGAAGGGCTGGGTGCACGCCCGCGATGAAGCAGGCCTCCGCCCTGTATTCGTTGCCGATTCCGGCCACGTTTTTCTGATCCAGCAGCGCCGCCCCAATGGTACGGGTGGGCTGGCTTAAGATTCGCCGCGCGGCTTCGTCCGCGCCCTCAGACTCCCACTGCTCGCTCAAGATATCTGGGCCCAAATGCGAAATCCGCTCGTTGTACAAGGAGGCAGGATAGGCCTCGACCATGCCCAGCCAGTGGCCCACCAGCTCAATATCGCGCGGGCTACTAGCGAGCTGCAGCACCACCCGCGCACTATGGCCCGGCTTGCGCCACCTATCGCCCTTGTAGTGAATGGCCCACTGGCCTTCCATCTTCAAGTGAGTATGCAGCACCAAGCTTTCGGCATCGGGCCGCGCGAACTGCATGAAAAGATGCTTTCCATAAGGCCACACACGAGAAACTGTGCTGCCCTCCAAATGCACGGTGGCATACCGGGGCACCCTAAGCGACGCCCCGGTGACCTCACGGCCGGTCATAAACTGCAGCTTATTGGACAACTGCAGGACGGAATCACCTTCTGGCATGCAACCAGTCTAACTAGATGGCAAAACCAGCTCGTTAAAGATGAGGTACCCGGTAGCCGCTGAGGCCCGTGGCACATGGATTTACCGTCTCGGATTTACCATCCTGGTTTTACCGTTTGAGTCCTGTTTCTAGCGGCGGCTGCCCCGCGGACGAAATCCACCCGGCACGCCACGGCCTGGTTCGGGAGGATCGTCAAAGCTTAAATCCGGTAGCTCCGCCAGAGCTTCCGAAACGCTTCGGCCGCGGCGCGGCTCCATGGGCTTTTGCCAGGGGTCGCTGCGGTTGTCTTCGATGCGGCGGGACGTGCGCGGCGGCGCAGCCTTGGCCGAGATCCGCACGCCACGGGGACTGATACCTGCGCCAAGGCCTCGCAAGCGAGTGGAGATTTCCGATTCGAATGCGGGCGCTCCGTTGATTTTCTCAATCACCAGCGGGCTCAAACGCCCTGCGGCGATGAGCTCCGTGAGACCTTCAAGCACTTTGCCAAGCACTTCATCAGCATCGATGTCTTCAGGCAGGGCGTCCAAGAAAGTTGTCAGCGTCTTTCCACCGCGGGTTAGATGCGCCACGCAGAGCCCGTCCATCAGCACCACTAGGGCACCGGCGCTACGGGTGGGGCCGTGGCCGCTGTCCGCGCCATCGCGCTGCGGCCAAGCAAGGGCTGCACCATATGGGTTGGCGGGATCCGTCGCGGCGAGCACGTAGGTATTAACTTCCGCAGTGCTCGCAGTGCCAGATGGCCAGCCCGTCACGTCGGGAGAATCGTTCATACCACGCAAGCGATCGATGACCGCGGGAGTAGAAAACTGCGCCGCGCCAAGCCCTTCAATCACATAGCCGCGCATCGCCTTGCCAGATTCCTCAAAGCCAGAGAGCACTTTATAGGCCAGCGCGAAGCCGCCGAGCACGTCCTCGGCCACCACGGAACCCCGAGTCAGCACGCCATAGCGGTCAAGCCAAGCCTCACCGTGTGCTACGGAGCGGCTCGTCGCGTCGACGCCTTGGCCTGACACGGAAGCAGCCCAACGGCCGGCCACGTCCGGGGCGGTTGCGGCCCCGCCGAGGCCCTGCGTTTGGGCAAAGGACGTGCGTCCCATGCGCAGCCGGGAACGGGTGGGGCGTCGCTTAGCGCGGTGCGCAGTTGCTCCCGAGCGCGAGCCGGCCGCGGCAATGTGTGTGCGGATTGGCGCAAAGGAATCGGGACTAACCAGGCCCATTTCTACCAGCTGCCACAGCGCTTCCCGCAGCTCCTCGGCAGTGCCCGGCACCTGCGCCGCGATATCGTTGAACAGGTAGCTGCCGCCACCGCGCAGGACCTCCAACGCCGCTAATTGCAACATGCTCAGCCCCTGTTCATCCGGGTTAACCTGCGGCGCCAACTGCGCCGCATAGTCCACCGGCAGCAACATGATCCAAGGGTCATTCGTGCCAGCCTTGCCAGCGCCCACGATGAGCACCTCGCCGTTAGAGGTCAGCTCATCGAGCATGGTCGGTGAGTAATCGCCCACGCGCGTCGGCAGAATCAGCGACTCCCACGCAGAGGCTGGCAGACGCACGCCGGCGAGCTGTTCAATCACGCTGTAGACGCCATCCGCCCCGCGTAGCGCAGGACGCTTGCCCACGGGCGCTACCTGCTGCCAATCGGGCAAGAAGCGTCCGAAAGCGGCGGCGCTAACAGGCTCCGTTGCAGCGCGTGCCGCTGCCAGCGAGCGCGAGCGAATGGTGCGCAAGACCTCCGCAGCGCAGTACTCGGTCTCCTCGATTCCTTGGCGGTAGCGGCCTTCCACCACGCTATCGAGACTCGCCAGCGCGGTGTGTGCTGCCGAGGCCGAAAGGCCAAAGGCCGCCTGCAAGTCCCCCAGCACGAAAGGACCGCGGGTGCGTGCCCAACGCGAGACCAGCTGTTGCAAGGCATCGGTGATGGTGGACTGTTGCGCGGCAACACCAGGCGGGACGGGCACGCCGAGTCCGTCGCGAAGCAGCGGCGCATCAAGAGGTTGCGCGAAGTGCTCGCGTCCGGCAATGCGCACCCGCATCACGCGGGCGCCCAGAGAATCAATTGCACTCAGCGGCACCGAGGCATGCTCCGCCATCTCTTCCACCGGAATCGGCCCCAGCACCCGCAGCAGGTCCGCGACTTCCTCCGTCGTGCGGGCCCGACGCTCCGCGGAGGTGCGCTGCAGCTGGGCATGCACCTGCTCGATGACCTCCGGATCTAAAAGCTCCCGCAGCTCCACCGTGCCCAAAAGCTTGGCCAGAAGCGCCGGATCAAGCGCCAGCGCCGCCGCCCGCTTTTCCGCCAGCGGAGAATCACCCTCGTACATGAAGGCGCCGGTGTAATTAAACAGCAGCGTCGAAGCAAAAGGCGAAGGCTGCTCTGTGGTCACCTCCGCGATGCGAATGCGACGCAAAGCCAGCTCGCGCATGGTTTCCGTCAACGCCGGCAGATCATAGACATCCTGCAGGACCTCGCGGACCGTCTCCAGGATGATGGGAAAGGAAGGGTACTTCCGCGCGACGTCGAGAAGCTGTTCTGCCCGCTGACGCTGCTGCCACAGCGGCGCGCGCTTGCCGGGATTGCGGCGCGGCAGCAACAGCGCACGCGCGGCACACTCACGAAAACGCGAGGCAAAGAGCGCGGAACCGCCCACCTGCTCGGCCACGATGTCCGAAATTTCATCGGCGTCGAAAAGAAAAAGCGCAGCATCCGGCTCCTTTTCCCCCTCGGGCAAGCGCAGGACGATACCGTCGTCGCCAGCCACTGCTTGCGCGTCCATGCCGGTCAGCTCCGCCACCCGCTGCCCCACCGCAAGCGCCCAGGCGGCATTCACACCCCGGCCGAACGGCGTGTGCAACACCACGCGCCAATCCCCGAGTTCGTCCTTAAAACGCTCGAGAACCAAGGTCTTCTCATCCGGAATAACACCCGTGGCCTCATGCTGTTCCTGCAGATAGGCCACGATGTTATCCACCGCATGCCCATCTGCGTCCTGGATGATCTCTGGAGAAAGGTGCACCTGCCGGCGATACGCACCCAAGGCCTTGCCCAGCTCATAAGGACGCCCTGCCTGGTCGCCATTCCAGAAAGGCAACCGGCCAGTGTGCCCCGGCGCAGGGGTGACAATCACCTGATCGCGCGTGATTTCCTCAATGCGCCAGCTAGTAGCACCCAAGGTAAAGATATCGCCCACGCGGGATTCATAGACCATCTCCTCGTCGAGCTCACCCACGCGCCGGGGCGCGGCATTTTCTGCCCCCGCAGGAAGGAAGACACCAAACATTCCACGGTCCGGAATCGTGCCGCCGTTGGTAACGGCCACGCGCTGCGCACCAGGGCGCGGGCTCAGCCGGCCAGTGATGCGGTCGAAGACCACGCGGGGTTTGAGCTCCGCGAAGTCCGTGGAGGGATAGACGCCGGAGACCAGGTCGATGACGGAATCGAATACCTCCCTGGCCAAATCGCGATAAGGCCACGCGCGGCGCACCATGGCGTACCAGGCATCCACATCTAGGCCACCCGCATTATCTGGGGAGGTAACCGGAGCAACCTCGGCGGCGGCGACGGCTGCCACGGTCTGCTGTGCCAACACATCTAACGGATTCTGCGGGGAGTGCATCTCCTCGATGAGGCCCTCGCGCATACGCGCCACAGTAAGAGTGGATTGCACAAGGTCAGCACGGTGCTTCGGATAGAAAGAACCCTGCGATACCGCGCCCACGGAGTGCCCGGCGCGGCCCACACGCTGCAGACCAGAGGCTACCGAAGGCGGTGATTCCACCTGCACCACTAGATCTACTGCGCCCATGTCGATGCCCAGCTCTAGCGAGCTGGTGGCCACCACTGCTCGCAGTGTGCCTTCCTTGAGCATCGTTTCAGTCAATGTGCGCTCATCCTTCGACACCGAGCCGTGGTGTGCGCGAGCGATGACGGCAGGTGCCTTGCCGGCGACGTCGACTTGCTTCATCAGCTGCGCTGGGTCCCGGCGCGTAGCAGGCGACAAGCTTTCCGGCTCATGCTCCATGGCATAAAGCTCATTGAGCCGGGAGGTCAGGCGCTCCGCGGTACGCCGCGAGTTCACGAACACGAGGGTGGAGCGATGCTCCATGATTTCGCCGTAGAGGTCTTCTTCAATAAATGGCCAAATGGATTTCGCGGTGGGCAATGCCGAATCAGCCACCGCCGCGGGGCCAGTAATGCCCAGCGGATCATCCACTGTCATCTCACCGATAGTGGAACCTTGCTCTGGGGTGGGCAGATCCGACATGTCTTCCACGGGCACGTGGACATCAAGCTGCCAGCGTTTTTCAGCCGGCGGTGCCACGATTTCTACGGGCCTGTCGCCGCCCAAAAAATTCGACACTGCAGAAAGCGGGCGCACCGTTGCCGATAGCCCGATGCGTTGGAACTCCCCCGCCACGGCCGCCAGCCGCTCGAGCGTGAGCGCCAAGTGCACGCCACGCTTGGTGCCGGCCAGGGCGTGGATTTCATCAATGATGACGGTATCGACGGCAGATAGGATGCCCGCGGCCTTCGAGGTCAGCATCAAATAAGCCGACTCCGGAGTGGTGATGAGGATATCCGGCGGGCGGCGTACCTGCCGGAAGCGTTCTGCAGAAGGTGTATCCCCGGAGCGTACGCCGACGGTGATGTCGGGGGCGTCAAGTCCTAATCGTTCTGCCGCACGAGCGATGCCGTTCAGCGGAGCACGCAGGTTATTTTCCACGTCCACGCCAAGCGCCTTCAGCGGGGAGATATACAAAACCTTGACGCCTGAGTTGCCGCCCTTTGCCGGCTGTCCTACGGGCAGTGCAGTTTGGCCTTCCTTTTCCACGAGGGAATTTAAGGCCCATAAAAACGCCGCCAGGGTTTTACCGGAGCCGGTGGGGGCGACCACGAGCGCATGGTTGCCGGATGAGATCTGCTCCCATGCCTCGCGCTGTACGGGCGTGGGCGCTGCGAAAACGTCCTCGAACCATTGCCGGACTTGGGGCCGGAAGCGGGTTAGGACGTTTTTGTTCATGCCTTACTCTAACGCGCGCGGTAATCTAGCATGCATGACCGTCGAGATTTCTGATTCCCGCCTGACCAATTCACTAGCCAACGGCTGCGGTGAGATCCTCAAAGGTGTGCGCAACGGTGGCCTGCTGCGCGGCCTCGCGCTTGGCGACGCCGGCGATGAAGCCGCACAAGAATGGATCACCCGGGTAATTGCGCAGCACCGCCCCGAAGACGGCCTGCTTTCCGAGGAAGCAGCAGACGATCTCAGCCGTTTGAAGAAGGAACGCGTGTGGATCGTCGATCCCCTCGATGGCACCAAGGAGTTTGCCACCGGCCGCCAAGACTGGGCTGTTCACATCGCGCTCGTGGTCAACGGCATGCCACAGCATGCGGCCGTGGCCATGCCGGATTTGGGCGTAACCTTCCGCTCCTCCGATGCCCGCGCCGTTACCGGCCCGCTTTCTAAGAAGTTTGTGGTCTCCCGCAACCGTCCGCCCCAGGTGGCTTCCCATATTGGGGAGAAGATGGGATTTGAAACCGTCGGCATCGGTTCTGCCGGTGCCAAGGCAATGCACGTTCTGCTCGGTGACTTTGACGGCTATATCCACTCAGGCGGCCAGTACGAGTGGGACCAGGCTGCGCCGGTGGGCGTTGCCATGGCGGCGGGCCTGCACTGTTCCCGTTTGGATGGCTCCCCAATTCGTTTCAACAACGAGGACACCTTCATCCCAGACCTGCTCATCTGCCGGCCGGAACTCGCCGATGAAATCCTGGAGCACGCTGCTGCCTATGCCGAAGAAAACGGCGGCTTTTAAGCCGTTCCTCAACTTTTAGGCGTTTCAGCAAAAAGGCTTCTACACTTGAGAACCATGATCCAGACCCCATATGAGGACCTCCTCCGCAAAGTTTTGGAAGAAGGCGCGGACAAAGGTGACCGCACCGGGACCGGCACGCGCTCAATTTTCGGTGCGCAGTTGCGCTATAACTTGGCGGAGTCTTTCCCGCTGCTGACCACCAAGAAGGTCTACTTCCACGGTGTTATCGGCGAGCTGCTGTGGTTCCTCAAGGGCGATTCCAACGTGAAGTGGCTGCAGGACAACAACGTCCGTATCTGGAATGAGTGGGCTGACGCCGATGGCGAGCTGGGTCCTGTCTACGGCGTCCAGTGGCGCTCGTGGCCTACCCCGGATGGCACGCATGTAGACCAGATCCAGCAGGCTCTGGATACACTGCAGAATAATCCGGATTCTCGTCGCAACCTGGTCTCCGCCTGGAACGTGGCAGAACTAGACAAGATGGCGCTTATGCCCTGCCACCTGCTATTCCAACTTTATGTGGCAGAAGGCAAGCTCTCCCTGCAGGTATATCAGCGTTCGGCGGATATGTTCCTGGGCGTGCCTTTCAACTTGGCTTCCTATGCTGCGCTGGCCCACATGTTTGCGCAACAGGCTGGACTGGAGGTCGGCGAGCTCATCTGGACCGGCGGCGACTGCCACATCTACAACGACCACCTGGAGCAGGTCAAGGAGCAGCTCTCCCGCGAGCCACGCCCCTACCCGCAGCTCAAGCTGCACAAGGCTGACTCGTTGTTCGACTACACCTTCGACGATTTCGAGGTCGTAGGCTACGATCCCCACCCCACCATCAAAGCGCAGGTTTCCGTCTAATGTTGGGTGCTATTTGGGCGCAGTCCTTGGACGGCATCATCGGCGATGGTTCCGTCATGCCGTGGCACGTACCAGAGGACCTCAAGCACTTTAAGGAGGTCACGCTAGGCTCGCCCGTAGTGATGGGCCGACGCACGTGGGAATCGCTAAACCCGAAGTTTCGCCCGCTGCCAGGCCGCGATAACTATGTTCTCTCCCGCAAGGAGCCGGGCCAATGGTCCGCTGGGGCGAGCACAACCAGCAACCTCAACGACGTAACTTCCACGCTTTCCGACGCCTGGATCATCGGCGGCGGCCAGCTATACGCCTCAACCTTGGATGAGGTCGACGTCATCGAAATTACGTTGATGGGCGTTAACATCGGGGATGTCTACGGTGATGACGCAGTCTATGCCCCCGCAGTTCCGGAGACTTTCGGCCTAGCGGCTAGCACTGATTGGCTCACTTCTGAAAAGGGCCACCTGACCATTCCGGGGCAGCCCCCGAGTGAGCTGCCGATTAAATACCGCTTTTTAACTTATGAACGAAAGGACGCCGCTTAAATGACCGTCGCAACTCCCGAAACCACCGAGCACGTCACGATCTTCTACGCCGACTGGTGCCCGTTTTGCGCGAAGCTGCTCAAGGCACTGAACCGCACGGAGACGCCATACGCGCTTGTCGACGTCGAGGCCGAAGGCACTGAGGACATAAACGAGTGGATCAAGTCCGTCAATGACGGCAACCGCATCGTGCCAACCGTGCTTTACTCCGACGGCACCTCCGTTACCAACCCACCGGCGTCCTCTGTGCGCAATAAGCAGAAGGAATTGGCCGAGAGCTAATCCAAACCCCAGCCATTTCGGAGCGCCCCTGCCCCACTGCTATGATTAGCCACGTTGCACACGCAACCCCGCCCCAGTAGCTCAGGGGATAGAGCACGGCTCTCCTAAAGCCGGTGTCGCTGGTTCGATTCCAGTCTGGGGCACAGAAAATCCCCCGTGACCTGCACATACGGGCTACGGGGGTTTCCTGACTCTTGGGCAAATTCGCCGAAGTACTAACTTAAGTACTGACTTTGCAGAGAATTAGACTCAGCGCGAAGAGCCCTAAAACATCGGCTTATAGCCCGGCTGCGTGGGTTTCTGAGTACCTCGCTGCTGCTGGTTCTGCCGCTGACGTGTCTGAGCGCGCTGCTCCTGGAGCTGCTGGTTTTCACCTACCGTGCGCTCGTAATAGTCCTGCGTACCGTCTACGACGGCTGCAAACCCCTTCACGCGCTTCTTCTTAAAGTCCTCGTAGCGCTGATGAATCTTCGGGTACTTGAGTATGTCGTCCAAGAAATCAGAATCCAGCTGCTTCATGTTCTCGCGTGAGTTCTTAACGGCCTCGGCGTCTTCGACCTCCTGGCGCAGCTGCTGCAGTTCGTTGTACTTGGCCGTGACCGCGTCGCTGGTCTCCTGCAGTAGTGCTTTCTCCTTGTCCTTCTCCTTCTCTAAGTCCTCGCGCTGCTTGCGTATCGCATCTACCTGCGCGTGTGCCTGAGCAACGATGTCGTTAGCCTTCTGACGCGCATCAGCCAGTAGCGTGCCCACCTGCTCCTGACCGTCGCCATAGCCCTTCTTGTGGCCAGCGGCGTAACCCTTCTTTGCCGCTGCGCGCTTCAACTCCGGCAGCTTCGCCTTGTCTTCGTCCAGCTGCTTTCGCTCGTCCTCGACCTCCTGGCGCTGCTGCTGCACGTCTGCATACAGCGCGCCTGCTTCGACCTCTCCGGCCTCGTAGCCCTCCTGGAATCCTTCATCACGTGCTATACGTCGGCGCTCAGCCAGAGCAGCCTTGTCGCGCTCCAACTGTTCGCGCTCGGCTTCAAGCTCCTGGCGCTCCTTGGCGAGTGCTTCCTTTTCCTTCTCGCGCTCCTTGTCCGCCTTGCGTGCATACTCAAGGTTCGACAGATGTTCTCGGCTGCGCTCGCTGCTTTCGAGAATCACGTCCAGGCCAGACTCTTTAAGCTCCTCGCGAATCTTCTTGTGGAGCTTTCGCAGTGACCCCGGCGACTTGAACAGATCGAAATCGTTCTGTCTAAGTCTGCCGTCCTCCGTCACCGGCGTGACCGCCATCTGAATCTGCGGAGCGGTTTCATCGAAATGACCCGTGACCAAGATGACGTTCTTAGCGCCACCGGCCTTCTCGATAACTCGCTCCACCACCGGGTGCAGCGCGTCCATAAACTTCTCTCGGTCCGCTGGGTCCGTCTTCCAGTTAGGCGTGTGTTCTTCGACCCACTCGGGAGACAGACCCAGTACGACCCCGCGCATAACGACTGAGTCTTTGCGCGTCCGTCCCGTGACTGTCGCTAAGCGGTCCTGCAGCCGTTGTTCGATTTCCTCCGTACTTCCCGGCGTGGTCCATTCATCCCGTGGCCCATCTGTCGGGAAATACGTTTCGTTGTTAATCGACCGGCTGGTATCAATGCTCTCGTTCGAGTGAGCACGTTCAATCCCGTTCGCAGCATCAACGTCGCGCGCCCAGTGCCGAATCATCGCGGTTGTGGCATCGGCCTTAACCTTGCCACCCTTGCTGACGTCACATGTGACGCGAGTCTGTGCCATGTCCTTATCCTGTCCTCTGAATAGTTAACTTTCCAATAAGTGTAGCCCCATACACTTAGTTCCGCGCTGCTCCACTAAGTTCCTGGGGCCCTCCGGGGGCCCTGCCGGGGGCTGAGCAAAACAAAACCCCGACACATCACGTGCCGGGGTCTTTCTGTTTTGCTTTGACGGTCTAGGAATACTGGCCGTGGCCCTCGTATCCCTGACCGTCTTGCTCGTCGCGCTCCTGGCGCTCCTCGTCGTTGTCGGCTTCCGCCTCCTTCGCCTTCTTCTTCTCCTCGCGCTCCTGCTTCTTACGCTCGGCGCGCTGCCGCTGCTCGATAATCTCCTGAGCAAAATGCTCGTCGATGAAGGCGTGAGCGCGCTCGTCCTGAGCCTCACGACTCAGCTTGTCTTCGCCCGCGAGAATCTCCCGCAGCCGCTTGCCGAGTTCTTCGTCAGCGCGCTTGCGTGCATTGTTCAAACGCCGCTGGGCGTTCTTTGCCTGCTGCTGTAGCTCTTCGAGTGTTGCCATGACGGTTAGTTCTCCTTGTTTTGGTTTTGGTGTTTTGACATGAGGGGCAAGGCGCGAGTGCCTTACTCCAGGAGGTCCGCGTACGCGGTCTAAACGGGTCATCGTTCTGCACCCCCTGCGGTAATCGCGGCGAAGATCTGTTGTAGTTCTTCGTCAGTGACTGCGGCCGTGGCCCAAGTACCCCGGGTGATGACCGCTACAGCTTCATCGGCGTTCAGTACCTTTTGTTCAAGACTGACGTACGTAGGGCTGTCCACCAGTGCGGCGCTGTAGCGCTGAATAGAGTGCCTTTGTTCCGCCGGGAGACTGTCATTGCTTTCGCTGACTACGCGGATGACGTCGCGGGTGTTCGCGGAAATCCGTACTTCAAGATTCGTACGTTCCTTGTCGTCGGTGCCGGGCCAGCGCCAAACGTAAGTTTTGCCGTTGCTGCTGACGCATAATTGTCGCGAATTGGCCGGTTCTCCGGCGACAAGTACGCCGTTGGCTACTGCGGTGCTTACCGTCGTTGCTGAGCTGTCTAGCGCGCCTGTAGTGCGTGTTGCGTAGCCGCTACGGCTGTAGCTGAGTCCCGCAAGGTAGTTCGTGTACGTACCGTCAGAGTTCTGCACTTGCAAAATGCGGTGTTGCTGGCCGTCTTCGCTGCCGTCGAGCAGCCAAGCGCGCGGCGGCGCGGCGGGATTCGCGCAAATTGCTGTGCAAAGGAAATCCGTACGCGAAAAGTACGCGTTCGGCTTCGCGTCTGCGGCAAAGTCCATCTGCGGCGGGTTGATACGCGAGGTGCGCGCCGTGACCTGCTGACCTGCGTCAGCGAAATCAGCAAGTAGCGCGTCGGCGTCTTCTGTCGGGGTGTTCGGGTCGCCGTACAGAATCTGCTTGATGACGTCTACAATCGGCGCGACTGTTCGCGATTCAATTTCGCTAATCACCGCTTCGCGCTCTTCTGGGTCTGCGATGTTCTCGGCCCTACGGCGCAGCTGTTCCAGATTCTGCGAAAGCGGGCCAACCGTGATGTAGTCGAAGTATTCGCGTGTGCCGTTAAAGAATCCCTTGTTCAGGTAAATCATGTACTGACCCTTCTCGACCTTGATGAGAATCTGGAATCGCCTGTACGCTTGCGATTCGTCTTCTGCCATCTGAGGGCGGCCAAAACGATCTATGTAGGTACCCGCGAGTCCCTGGAAGAAATCATCTGGGGTAGTCGCCGCAGTGACGATGTTGAGCTGTTGAATGGGATACGTACGGCCGTACTTGATATTGGCCGAAAGGCGGCCGTCACCAGGTTGCCTGAACGGTGCAAACATGCGGAAGGCGTTTCCTCTATTGCCGCAAGCCTGAATAATCGAGCCGGCACGGGCGTCTTCCCAAACAACGCACTCTTCACCGTCGTAGCCGTCAAAACCGACGTTTTCGCCGCCGATTTTGAATACCAGAAAACCCAGTTCGTGCGGAAGCGGGCCGGTCATCAGGTCTTTGCCAGTACCGCCGTCGCCGTAGACCAAGATATTCACAATCCGTGGCGGTAAGGGCGCGTACTGCAAGTAGTCACCGCGCAGCTTTGTCAGATGCGCAAGCATTCCGCGCTTGACGTAAAGCTTCAAGTACTTTTCGCGCACTTCAGCGAGCGTCATTTTTCCCTGAGCGACCAGCGCTGATACTTCATCAACGTTAACTTTCTTCTGCTGCGCGCGGCGCTCATCGTCTTCGTCGACCTGTTCCCAGAGATCCGGCACGTTGGTGACTACTTCGCTGCGGTCGTAGGTCTCTTTATCTGCCTGAGCAGGGTCTTCGTGCGTCAAGTACTTACAGAGCGGCAGAAACGCACTAGGCGGCTTTCCTTCTACGTACTGCGGCGGAACACCAAGCGCTTTCGCGACCGCTGCAATCGTTTTACGCGACTTGCAGAAAATGACAATGTGCCAATGAGCAGGCTTTTTGTCACCGACAGATGCACCCTTCGGCGGCGTGTACTTGCTCTTAAAGTCCTTCGGCGTGTACGTGTCGCGGTCGTGGTTGATATACGCCCATTCAGTCATACCCTTCGGGGCGAGCGCTTCTTTAATGCGCTCCTCCGTGAGCAGGTCACCGTAACCGTCGTAAAACGCTTGCTGCGTGATGAAAAGCACGCTGAACTTCTTCTTGTCGTGGTTGTGCCACTTCCCGCCTGGTCCGAACGGGCACTTGTCGGTACCTACAAGTTGCAGAAGCTGCAGCGATTCCGGCAACGCCTTTACTGTTTGCGGCTCCGATTCCGGCGCTGAAGTTGCATCTTCCGTCATGTGAGTTTTGTCACACTTTTCAGGCTTAGACATCGCATACCACCACCGAAAAGCGGAAAAATCCAAAAACACAGATTTTGCGATGTGTGTTTTTCGCGGAGGTGCAACGCTGTGACCTGCGGAAACGCAAAATTTCGCAGCGGAGTCCGCGGGCGAGGCACAAGCCCAGCTCGCCCGCGCGCGTTAGTGTTTTTGCTGGTAGTTGTGGGTTTTCGTTTTGTGTGTGGTGAAAATTCGTTTGGAAAAATCCAAAAAACCACACCGTATTCGAGAATTCACTTTTCGTGGAAGAATTCCCTGTGAATCTTGGAGAAACCTGGCAACTCTGCCACGGGCGTGAATTTAATCCTTGCGGGGTGGCAATGATTCGCGTATTCTTGTAAGCGAAGTTTGTTTTATTGAGCTCCGCTGTTACCGCAGCGGAGTTTTTCATTTGCTGCATGGCTACGCACCACCGCCGAAGGTGATGACGGTCTGGCCCTTAAGGAAGGCATCGACGTCTTCTAGCCTGTAGCGCACATCGTTGTGGCCGAGACGGACGTAATTCGGGCCTTTTCCGTTATGTCGCCAGCGGCGAGCGGTGGCTACGGAGATTTTGAGGCGTTCGGCGAGTTCTGCCGTGGTGAGTAATTCGCAGGTTGATACCGATTTTGGCATGACTGAAAACCCCTCCTGGGGTGGCGGTTTTCAACCAACCTGGGGCTTACGCGTAACGCCTGCTGCCCTATAGAAAACCAGTCATGCTTTTAGTGTGGGTATCCACCGGGTGAGCGATTCCTACCAGCGCTTATGCACTGAGAATCCTTGTCTGTCGTCTGTATTGTTCTGCCCGGGGGCCACACAACGGGTGCGAGTGTGAAATTTTCATCGTCAATAGTACACGGTTACTACTGGGTTACGCAAGACTGTAGGGAAAACTCCGCATCGAACTTCCCTAATTTGTACTAACTTTGCTAGGCTTTTGAGCATGGGAAGACAACCACTGCAACCAGGCGAGAGCACGATTATGCAAGTTAAGGCGACGAACTTCCGCAAGGGCAAAGCAATACGCTGGCTCGGGCGGGACTGGACGGGACAACCCCACAAAAAGAGGACACAAGGGCGAGACGTCGGGGAATGCCGAGCGCGGGCGCTGAGGACATGGGAGAAAATACTCGCTGAATCCGCAGGGGTAGTAACAGATAGCAGCTGGACGCTAGAAGATTCAATTACTGATTTTATTGATGACGTTGTTATTCCCGCTGTTAAAAGCGCGGATACTAAACCACGTACACAGGCGCGCTACCTGGAGGTTCTACATCTTTACCGCCACTACACCGACGGGCGTTCAATGCGGTCGCTAACCACGGCGGCGGCGATTAAGGCAGTGATTAAGAATATCGCCGATAAGCACGGGCCAGAGAGCGCACGGCAAGCGCGCAGTGTGGTCAGCGCGTATGTCATCCAACAACAGATCGAGTACGGGCTACTGGATAGAAACCCAATTCACGGCGTTTCTATGCCCTTCACACGGGCGAAAAAGGAGCATGTAGCAATTCCTACCGTTGAGGAGTGGAAGGCCCTTCTACGGTTCATTCTGCACGAGGAAGACGCTAACGCGCCGATGCCGGGGCAAGACTCACCGCAAGCGAAGAAGCTGAGTGCGCGAGCACGTCACGCACGAGTGATGGAGCTAACGGTACTGCAGATGGCTACGGGCTTAAGAATCAGCGAGGCGTTAACCCTGACCTGGGAAAATGTCGAAATCGACGCCGACGGCACAGCCTGGATAACAGTCACCGCCGAGCTAGCGAAGACGGGCAAGGCACGCCGGGTGCCGGTGCTGGTGCCAGAGGTATCGGCGGCACTAGCGAGAGCACACGCGGGTACGGGGCTGGTCATACCGGCACCGACTGACACGAGTAAGGCATGGGAGCGCGGCGGGGCGACGAAAGCCGTACGTCACTACTACACAGGGCTAGCTGATACACAGGGGTTCGAGTTCTTGCGCAAGAACCGTTCTCATGTGTGGCGGAAGGTTCTCACGACGGCAATGGCGGGGATTCTCCCGCCGCACCTGATTTCCGCGTATTTCGGGCATACGCCGGAGGTGAGCGGGGCGTCATACACGGACGCGGTGAGCGTCAAACCCGTCATCGAGACTAGCAAGTTAGTACTTCTAGAGAATAACGATATGTACTAACTTATGTACTAACTTTGGGTGCATAACCGAGTAGTACCCGCGTACTAACCTAGTACCCACCTAGGGGGCAAAAAGGCTAGTTACGCTGGATATTTCGGTACGTTTATCCTGGCGATATTGCTTCGAGTACCCCTAAAGCCGGTGTCGGTGGTTCGAATCCACTCTGGGGCACAAAATCTTTCACAAAACTTCCCCGTTGACCAGCGCAGACAGGGGGGTGTTCCTATATAGGTTGTCAACT
>NZ_KV793656.1:0-207 GCF_001808545.1 Corynebacterium sp. HMSC077D03 | reverse complement strand
CCCAGGTTTTGTTCCGTTTGAGTAGATGGGAAAATCTGGAATATGCCGAGAAAATTTGACCAGGATGCGAAGGACCGCGTGGTCCGTCTCGTTGAGGACCGCATCTTGGCGGAAAATATGTCGATGCAAGCCGCGTGCCAGGCAGTGGCTCCAAAGTTGGGGGTTTCATGGCACACAGCTCGCCAATGGACCCAGCAGGCCCGCCGT
>NZ_KV793655.1:0-250 GCF_001808545.1 Corynebacterium sp. HMSC077D03 | reverse complement strand
GCTGCAATGAGAAGGCACCCGGCTCCGGTGTAGGTTCCGTCTATAAATATCTGGTCGTAGATGCGGAAGCTGTCGATGTGGTGGGGGATGTCGATGAACCAGAAAGTATAAAATCGTCGTTCCACGCTGCGCCGGCTGATGTTGTGGCTAGCAGCGACGTGCGCTACTGAGGCACCGCCGCAGATGCAGTCAATGAATGTGTTGAAGTCTGCGGATAGTTGACGGTCTGGACGGGTCTTTGTCGTGGATG
>NZ_KV793654.1:0-872 GCF_001808545.1 Corynebacterium sp. HMSC077D03 | reverse complement strand
CAGCCACACGCTTCCACGTCCTGAACTGGGTATGGGCCAAGCACGAAACCGCACAGGCCTACCAGCAACTACTTGAACCACTCCAGCCACCACTTATGGTGGTACTCGATGGCGGTACTGGCGCCTACAGTGCGATCCGCCAACTGTGGCCACAGACAACCATCCAGCGCTGCCTTGTCCATGCCCAACGAGTTGTTCGCAGGCATGTCACCTCCCGGCCACGCACCGAGGCAGGCAAAGCAATCTACGCACTTGCCTTAGAGCTCACCCAAGTCGATAGTCTCGACAAAGCAGCACAATGGACAGCTAAGCTGCAACAATTCCATGACGTCTACCGCCTGTGGATGGATGAAAAGAGCCTCAACATCTACACCGGCAAACAAGAATTTACCCATATCCGCGTCAGACGAGCTTTCAACAGCCTGTCACATTTATCGCGCCAGCAATGGCTTTTCGCGTTCCTACAACCTGCAGCACCCTCAGCCGATCCCAACTACACGTGGGCGGCTACAACAAACCACCTAGAAGGCGCCATCAACGCCCAGCTCAAACTACTGGCACGTCTTCACCGCGGACGAGGAGGAGAACGACAGCGAAGAATGCTGGAATGGTGGCTCTACCTCCACACCGAAGACCCAATACCACCAGCACAAATAGCCAAAGAACAAAACTGGGGACGTGACGCACTCGCCAAAGTTCACGCCACGCCCCACAACGAGAACAAAGCCGACCAGCAAACAGGACGACCAGCCCTCTACGACAACGCTATCTCAGACTCATACGAACACAACCTAGGCATACAAAAAGGATGGGCAGGCACCTAACCCCGACACGGGGCAACACAAAAAGACACACTTTTTGTCGTATATCCC
>NZ_KV793653.1:0-48034 GCF_001808545.1 Corynebacterium sp. HMSC077D03 | reverse complement strand
AAAAAGACACACTTTTTGTCGTATATCCCTCGCCGGAATCGGCCACCCGCCTGGACTCCAAAAGCCGGCAACCTAGATGGTGAGGTCGATTTTCCAAATGGTGAGGAAAGGATGGTGAGGTCAGCCGTCACCAGCCCCACCAGTTAACACGCGCCCCATTGACTGCGGGGCGACCTCACCATTTGCCACTGCGGGCGCAGGAGGAGGCAGCACCACGCCACAGAAAGCGTTAGATTGGCTCGCCCGCAATCTGATAGTCCTCCGGGTCGCCAACTGGAACCTCGGTGCCGTCAGACATCTTGAGGTCCTCGAGCTCGTGGTCTGGGTCCACCAGCTCGATATCGAAGCCCGACTCGCGGATGCGGCGCAGGCCCTCCTTCAACATGCGGCGCCCCATGCGGTTAGTCGCGGTGACATTGGAAAGCTCCAAGACCACTTTGGCGGTGCTCAGGTCATAGCGCTCCAACTCGTGCAGGACGGTTTCCGCGGCGTTGAAGTTGAGCACGCCCTGCAGGTAGATAACCGTCGCGGTATCTTCGTCCACGATGCGGCGGATTGGCTGCACGCCATAGCGCTCCTCAGTGGACATCAGGTGCAACCCCATGTCCTTAGACAAAAGCTTGAAGGCTTCCACACCGCGCACGGAATTGCCCTCCTCATTCAGACGCGGCGAGAAGGTAGCCACACCCAGCTGGCCCGGCAGCGTACCCAGTAGGCCACCTGCCACGCCCGACTTCGCCGGAATGCCGACCTCCGCCATCCAGCGACCCGCGCCGTCGTACATACCTGCCGAGCTCATCAGCGCCAGCGTGAGGCGGCAAACGTCGGCATCTAGGATCTTGTCATCGGTTATCGGTTGACGGCCGCCGTTAGCCAGCGTCGCAGACATCACCGCGAGGTCTTTGACTGTCACGCGGATAGAGCACTGCCGGGTGTAAGTCAGCACCGCATCGTGGGCTTCATCCTCAATAATGTTGTAATTGCGCAGCATGTGCGCGAGCGCGAGGTTGCGTTCCGCGTTTTCAAGCTCAGAGCCGGAAACGCTTTCGTCAATATGCAGCTCATGACCCGCCAGGCGAGACATGTAGCTGCGGATACGCTCAACACGTTCATCGACGCCCGAGTCCACGCCGTTGATGAGCTGCGTGACCGCAATTGCGCCCGCGTTGATCATCGGGTTGACCGGGCGGTGGTCGTCGCGGTTCAAAGACAACTCGTTGAAGGCCTCACCGGAAGGCTCCATTCCCACAATCGAGCGCACCGCTTCCAGCCCCAGCTCCTGCAATGCAAGCGCATACACAAAAGGCTTGGAGATGGACTGCATGGTGAACTCGATATCTGCATCACCTGCCCAATAAACATGGCCAGTGGTGGTGCACATCGCTGCGCCTAGGTAGTCCGGGTTCGCAACCGCAAGCTCTGGAATATAGTCCGCTACTTTTCCGCGTTTATCATCACGGACATGGTCAAGGATTTCCCGTAAGTAAAAAGGAATTGGTGTTTTCATCTCGCTCTAGCTTACGGATGACTATGCTGGCCCGCATGAACAGCACTCCTCAGGTTCTTGTGATTGTGGACGTACAAAATGACTTCTGCCCCGGCGGAGCCCTCGCAACGAGTCGCGGTGATGCGGTAGCCCGCGGCATCGCAAAGCTTGTGCGTGAAGCGTCGTATGACGTCGTCGTGGCTACGCAGGATTGGCACATCGAGCCGGAGGGGCACTTTGCCACCGAGCCGGATTTCATCGATACCTGGCCTGTGCATTGCGTTGCAGACAGCCAGGGTGCGGCCATGCACGCTGCGCTTGCCGACGCCCCCATCGACGCCTACTTCCACAAAGGCGCCTACACCGCTGCCTACTCCGGCTTTGAGGCCGAGTGCACCGACGATGGAGCAAGCCTCGCGCAGTGGCTGCGCGACCGTGGCGTAAAGGGCCTCGACATCGTGGGGATTGCCACCGATCACTGCGTGCGCGCCACCGCTCTCGATGCATTAAAAGAGGGCTTTGGCGTCAACGTTCTAGAAAATTACTGCGCGCCGGTGAGCGAAGAGCGCGCAAAAAAGACCTTTGCCGAACTGCTAGAGGCAGGGGCAAAGGTCAGCTAAAAGCGGTTAAATCCGCGCCGAGTTAGCGGCGCTCAGCGAGCAGGCGCTGCAGTTCCTTCAGGTCGTTCTTGCGACGCTTGGAACGGAATACAGAAAAAGCGATAAGGCCAGCTACTGCTGCGCCAACGCCGGCGAGTGCCATCTGTACGTTGCGGTCCTGCAGCTTCTCGGTTGCGGCGCCCTTTGCGTCATCAACCAAGTTCTGCGGCTTGCTGCGATCCGCGAGCTCGTCGAGGGTGCTAGCCAGCTGGCGGCGGGTGCGCTCGATGTCGCGCTGAATGTCGTTAATGTCGCGTGCCACGTTGTAACTCCTGAATTTGTTTTCGCATTTATGGCGTTAATGGCTCAGCTTCCACCGAGTCAATCAAAGAATAAGTCTACAGTGTTTGCCCGCCGGTGTGCACGGTATGGTTGAGGGCATGACTGAAGCAAAGCGTTTGGAAATCGGAGATACTGCCCCCACCTTTACTTTGAGCGATGACGAAGGCAACTCCGTCAGCCTTAGCGATTACGCAGGAAAGCGCGTGCTTGTGTACTTCTACCCGCGCGCTAATACCCCGGGTTGTACCAAGGAGGCTTGTGACTTCCGGGATGCTTTCGAGCAGCTCAATGGTCTAGACATTGCCGTCGTTGGCATCTCCCCTGATAAGCCGGAGGCCTTGGCCAAGTTCCGCGCAGACCACGAGCTGAACTTCCCGCTGCTTTCAGATCCTGACAAAAAGGTCATGAGCGCATACGGCGCATTTGGTGAGAAGAAGAACTACGGCAAGGTAGTCCAGGGCGTTATCCGCTCCACCTTCTTGGTCGAGGCCGATGGCACCATCGTCCAGGCACTCTACAACGTCAAGGCCACCGGCCACGTGGCTCGCGTGATGAAGGGTCTTTCCTAAACAAACAGATGAGCACTAAGCAGGACACAGAGCTGCTGGTTCCCCGCCGGCGCCCCGCCCAAGCACGCAGCCGCGAGAAGTTCAATCGAATCCTCAAGGCTGCGCGAAGCGTGCTTGTCGACGTCGGCTTTGAGTCCTTCACCTTCGACGAAGTCTCCCGGCGCGCCGAGGTTCCCATCGGCACGCTGTATCAGTTCTTCGCCAATAAATACGTGCTCATCTGCGAACTAGACCGCCAAGATACCGCGGGCAACCTGGAGGAAATCCGCCGCTTCTCCGAGCATGTCCCGGCCCTGCAGTGGCCGGATTTCTTGGACGAGTTCATCGACCATCTGGCCCGTATGTGGCGTGAGGATCCTTCGCGCCGGGCAGTCTGGCATGCGGTGCAATCCACCCCTGCCCCCCGCGCTACCGCCGCCGATACCGAGCTGCAGATGCTCAAGCCCTTGGCGGATATCTTGGAGCCGCTTGCCCAGCAGATGAGCTATGACGAACGCATCGAACTTTCCGGTTTCTTGGTGCACACGGTGGTCTCCATGCTCAATTACGCGGCTTCGGGGGAGCCAGAGAGCTTTGATGACGTCGTGCGCGAAATCAAGCGCATGCTCATCGCCTATCTCTTCGCTGTAGCGACGAGCTAACCAGCTGAAGCAATCTGCAGCAGCACCGTCGCAGTGGCGTAATCACCATCGTGGCTAATGCTCAGCGAGGTGAAAAACTGGCCCAGGCTGGCTGCGGCGCGCTCGCGGATTGCGCCTTTAAGCGAGATAGCTACCCTGCCCCAGGCATCGGGCTGGACCTCAATTTCTGCCCAACGCACCTCATCTTCCGCAAGCACCGGCGGGCGCCCATAGAGGGCCTGCGACCACGCTTTGATGAAGGCTTCCTTTGCCGCCCAGCGTCCGGCCAAATGCTCAGCGCGGCGCTGTGGACTCGGCTTCGTCGCTGCCACGCGCAACTCCGTGGGGCTAAAGACGCCCTCGAAGCGAGTGCCTGGCAGCTCCAGCTGCTGGGCAAACTCGGAGATACAAACGAGGTCCGTGCCCACGGCGAAGGTTGCTTGGCTCATGGCCGCTTATTCTAGCTGGCCAACTCCGCCTTGAGGGTTTCCATCTCTGCGCCACCGGCCATCCACTTCGTCAGCTCTTCGACGCTCGCGTCGGCCTTGTCAGCGTTCAGTGCCACCTCGCCAAGGTTCAAGACCACGAAGCGATCTCCCACCAGGTAAGCGTGCTGCGGGTTGTGGGTAATAAAGACCACGCCCATGCCGCGCTGCTTGGCCGCCGCGATAAAGCGCAGCACCATGCCGGATTGCTTGACGCCTAGTGCCGCAGTCGGCTCGTCCAGCACGATGTAGCGCGCGCCGAAGTAGATGGCGCGGGCAATCGCGACCACCTGGCGCTGCCCGCCGGAAAGCGCCTCCAACTCGACGTCGATGTCGGGCAGCTCCACGCCCATCTGCGCCAGCTGCTCGCGGGCGATGGCGCGCATCTTATTCTCCTGCAGGCCGCCGAAACGGCCCGTGAGCTCTTGGCCTAAGAAGAAGTTACGCCAAACCGAAAGCTGCGGCACAAGTGCCAAGTCTTGATAGACGGTGGCAATGCCCGCGTCCAACGCGTCGCGGGGGTTAGAGAAGGTGGTGGGCGCGTCGTCGACAAGCAGCTGCCCGCCTGTTGGAGTGTTCAGGCCGGACAAAATTTTTATCAGCGTGGACTTGCCGGCGCCGTTATCGCCCAGCACGCACGTGACCGTGCCAGGGACCAGTTTCATGGAAATCCCGCGCAGCGCCTGAAAGTTGCCGAATGTTTGCTCAATCTCACGCAGCTCAATAGCTGTAGTAGTCATGATGGTCTGCCCTACTTTCGCTTGTTGAAATTAGCCACGGAACTATTGGTCAGCACCGCAAACAGCAACATGGCGCCGAGGAAGAACTTGAACCAGTCCGGGTTCCAGCCGGCATACACGATGCCTTGGTTGGTCATGCCGAAAATGACTGCACCAATAGCGGTGCCCACGGCCGTACCGCGCCCGCCAGTCATGGAGCAGCCGCCGATGACGGCCGCGATGATGTAGAGGAACTCGTTACCAATGCCTTGGCCCGCCTGGATGGAGTCAAAGGCAAAGAGGGTATGCATGCCGACGAACCATGCGGCGAAGCCGACGAGCATAAACAAAATCACCTTCACGCGGCGCACCGGAACGCCTACCGCGCGCGCTGCTTCTGCATCGCCGCCGACGGCAAAGACCCAGTTACCAAAGCGGGTCTTGTACAGCACGAAGGAGGCCAGCGCCACGAAGAAAATCCACCACAAGACGGTGGCACGAATGCTGAGTGTACCGATGTGGATGGTCCCGGCGAATATGGTCTGCGCTGTGGGAAAGCCCTCCATATCCGCAATGGACGGGGTGGCAACCTGGCCGGTAATCAGCTTCGTCACTGCGAGGTTTAAGCCTTGCAACATTAGGAAAGCAGCGAGAGTGATAAGGAAGGAATCAATCTTCGTGTGCACCACAAGCAGGCCATTTAAGGCACCGATGGAAAGCGCGACCAGCAGCGAGAGCCCCGCGCCTACCCAGGAGTTTAGGTGCAGGTTGTAGTTGAGCATGGTGGCCACCAGCGCCGCAGTGGTTACGGCAACGCCGGACGATAAGTCAAACTCGTTACCAATCATCAAAAGACCCACGGCGAGCGCGACGATGCCGAGCGTGGAGCTGGCATAGAGCACCGTGGAGAAGGCCTCCATCGAGCGGAACGAGGGCGCGACTGCCATAAACAGCGCGAAGATGACGAGCGCGCCGAGCACGCTGGCCAGCTCGGGGCGGCGCATGATTCTCGTACCCAGGCTGCGCTTGTGCAGCCTTCCATCCGCGCTTGGCGACGCCGTATTTTCCGCACCCTTTGCCGCATCTTTAGCCGCGGTGTTTGCTACTTGCGTGGTCCGAACTGTCATCGCAGGCCTTCCTTCGCAGATTCAGAAATCACGTCGACGTTGTTCTCGTCAACGAAGGATGGGCCGGTATAGACCGGGCGTCCACCGCCGACGGTCGAACCATTGCGGTGCGCAAGCCACAGCGCATCAACTGCGAGGTAGCCCTGCATATAAGGCTGCTGATCCACGGCCCAGGCGACGTCGCCTTGGGCGATGGCGTCGACAAGCTCAGCGTTGGTATCGAAGGTGGCGACCTTGGCGGATGCACCGGCGTCGGCAATAGCGTCGACCGCGCGAAGCGCGACGGGCGCCTGGAGCGCCATGACCCAATCGATGGACTTATCCTGAGCGAGCTTCGCGTTCAGCGTGGACTGCGCGGCGGTGAGATCCTGACCGTTGACGTAGAGCAGTTCCACCTTGCTGCCCTGCCCCTTCTTGAGACCCGCGCAGCGGTCCTCCTGGGACTTGTTGCCTTGCTCGTGGATAACGCACAGCGTGTGCTTCGCGCCCTGGGATTTCAGGCGCTCGCCCGCCTTGTTGCCAGCAACCTTTTCTTCTTGACCAAAGAAGGCGCTCATGCCGTACTTTTGATACTCATCCATGCCGGCGTTCAGGCCGACGGTGGGAATTCCAGCCTCGGAAGCTTTCTTGGCCACTGGGCCGATGGCGCCCGCGTTCGGCATGGTTACGGCGATGCCGTCGACGCCGGAATCGATGGCGGATTGGACGAGGTTAGCCTGGTTCGGTGCCTGCGGGTCGGAGGAGTAGCGCAGCTCGATGTTGTCTTTCTTGGCAGCGTCCTCGGCGCCCTTGCGGACCAAGTCCCAGTAGGTATCACCGGGGGCGCCGTGGGAGATCATCGACACCACGATGCGCTCGGTGTCCACTCCCCCGGCGAGGCCGCCTTCTTCGTCAGCACGCGGGGCACCACCAGTAGCCGAACATCCCCCAAGTGCGACTACCAAAGCCACAGTTCCCACAATCTTGTTTGCTTTAACGTTGAACTTCACTCTTGCATAGTGCCCCACCGCAAGCAGCTACTCAAACCCCATGACCTGCATCTTTATCGTTTCAGACGGAACACGCTGGCACTTTCGCGGCGAATTTCACCCCCGTTTTGCGCGAACGACACACAAGAAGAGGGCTACCCCACAAGCTGGGGTGCCCTCCCTAAACCGCGGTCCTAAAGGTTTTTATCCTTTCCCAGGGCTAAGCACACCAACCTGGGCGGCGGCGAGATCGTCTGCGAGTGGCTCGAGGACCTCTTCCGCCTGCAGATTGGGAAGCCAGGCATAGCCCTGGCCTGAAAATGACAGCGCGAAGGGTTCGCCGTCTAGGTGGTTGACCAAGCGTTCGCCTGTGAAATGCGGCTAGAAATCACCCAAGAACTGGGAAACTAGCTCTTCAGCACGCTTTAGTTCCACGCGCGATTGGCCCCGGCGCACGCCTTCCCCGGCAGGACCTTCGGGCTCTACCTCTGCATAAATCTCGCATGCACTCGCCGGAACCACAAGCGCACTGCGGACAATCCCGCGCTGTTGCGTGTATTCATCAAAGAACCTATCGATACTCATTACCGGCGCCAGTCTAGCCGCTAAAATCATCCCCATCATGGCAGCCCGCTCCCCTTTTCGCCCGTACTACATAGTCGGCATCCTCAACCTCATCGTCGTAGCTCTCGTCATCTTTGGCGCAACTCTCGACGCCCCGACTTCGTCCACCTCAGCGACTGCGCCCACAACCACTGCAAACGATAGTCTGGACAATATACCCAACAACCCCACGGCACCGGCTCCAGCAACAGCTTCAGACGCAGCTTCGGCAGCACCCGAACCCCCTGCGACACCTGCACCAAATCCAGCATCAGAACAGCTCAACGCTCTGCCGGTTAAGGGCCGCGCGCCAAAGACTGACTACGAACGTGAGCAGTTCGGGCAGGCGTGGTCTGACGATGTCACAGTGGAATTTGGCCACAACGGCTGCGATACGCGAAACGACATTCTGCGCCGTGACCTCGTAGATATCACGCTCAAAGAAAACACTCATGACTGCGTGGTCCTGACAGGTACGCTGCACGATCCCTATTCCGACACTGAGATCAGCTTCCAGCGCGGGCAAGGCACCTCCGAGTTGGTACAGATTGATCACATCGTGCCGCTTGCCGACGCCTGGCAAAAAGGCGCCCAAGAATGGTCACCAGAAAAGCGCCGCGACTTTGCCAACGACCCGCGCAACCTCCTCGCGGTCGACGGCCCACTTAATCAGCAGAAATCCGCAGGCGACGCAGCAACCTGGCTGCCGCCAAGCAAGGAATACCGCTGCACCTACGCGCAGAAAATCATTGAAGTTAAAGCTATCTACGGACTGTGGGTAACACAGGCCGAACATGACGCCCTAGCTAGCCAGCTAGCTACCTGCCCTTGAGCTACCCCCACATTCTACCTGCCATGAATCTGCATATTTTGCGCATAGTTTGACCCTAAAATAGGGCACACCTTTTAGACAATAAGCCTGTATGCCGCGGGAAACGTGAGCACCCAAGCAAAGCAACGGCCGATATCATGCCCTGGAATAAATACAATCCGGGGCTAATAAGTTTTACCCCCAAACTTTAAAAAATTGGGCAAATAGGCGGCCAACCCTTTTCCAATTTCCTAGTATCAACGTCAGCGAAATTGATAGCCAAGTCACATTTTCTCCCATGTGTGTCGAGGGACTCAAAGACGCAACTCTCAACTGTCGACTCTGCGAACGGAAAACCCGATGTTCAAATACATCCTGAAGAAGACCGCTAGCTGGTTGCTAGTTATCTTCCTCGCGACCAACATCGCTTACCTTCTCGCGGCCACATTCCTTGATCCGCGTTCCAATTACATTGGCCGTAACCCGCCTCTTCGGCCAGAAGAAATCTCCAATATCCTCCAGCCATTGGGCCTCGACCCAGAAACACCCCTCCTCGAGCGCTGGTGGAACTGGTTTAGTGGGATTTTGTTCCACTGGGACTGGGGCAGCTCCCCTTTGGGAGACCCAGTCAGCGCCCAAATCGGCCACCGTGCGCTCGTGTCTGCCCAGCTTCTCCTCCTAGCAACCGTGCTTTCTGTTGTCATCGGTGTTGCTTTGGGCGTCTACACCGCTGCGCGCCAGTACAAGGCTGCCGACCGCGTATGGCAGGGCATATCCATCATCACGATGAACACCCACGTCGTTGTCGCTTCTATCTTGGTGGTCGCAGGTGGCCTGTGGCTAAACCGTGTGACTGGGCACCGCATCGTCTACGTCACTGGCTCTGCTATTCCGGACACCACTGGTTTTATCCCCAAGCTGATCGACTACGCCCAGCACCTCATCCTGCCCACCATCGCCCTGGTCGTCATCAGCTACGCCGGCTACCACATGATGCAGCGCACTCTCCTGCTGGACAACCTCAATGCCGACTACGTTCGCACTGCCCGCGCGAAAGGGCTAACCCGTGCTCAAGCCATCCGCAAGCACGCACTAAGAACCTCGATCATCCCGGTGGCAACGTCAGTTGCTTTCTCTGTGCCTGGAATCTTCACTGGCGCGATCATGACCGAGCAGATCTTCGCGTGGAAAGGCATGGGCCAGTACTTCATCGAAACCATCAGCCGCAACGACGTCAACGGCACCACCGCGGTCGCCGCCTTCGGCGCAGTGATGATTGCATTCTCTGCAATTCTTGCTGACCTCGTCGTTGTAGCACTCGACCCACGAGTGAGGGTGAGCTAAATGTCCCCAGAGAAAAAGTCCACGACTCCTCGCGCTTCGGCACGCCACCCAGAACGCCATCGCCGCAACGACCTCGCTATCGACTCCGCGGCGGATAACCTCGGTGTTCGCCCACACACCGCCACGGCCGACTTCAGCATGGCCTCGGAGCCAAGCGCCCAATCTGCACTGGCTTCCGGTGTTGACGTCGATGACGCCCAACGCCGCCAATTCACAGGCAACGACGGAGACGAAAAGGAAGAGGTATTCCGCGGCACGTCGAAGCTGAAGCTGTACACGCGGCGCTTCTTCCGCAACAAGTTCGCTTTAATCGGCGCAATCATCTTCCTGCTTCTAACCTTGCTGTCTCTTTTCGGCGGCCTTGTTGCCAAGTGGCCTTTCGACGAGCCTGACTTCTTGAACCTCGCCACAGGGCCTTCGCCGGAGCACTGGTTTGGCACCACCGATTCCGGCAACGACCTCTTCGCCCAAACCGTGCACGGTCTGGGCCGATCGCTCATCATCGCGTTGGTCGTCTCCATTGCCACGACCGTCCTTTCGGCACTCATCGGCGCGGCCGCAGCCATGTACGGCGGACACATCGAAAAGGCGATTCTGGCTATTATCCACTTCTTGCTCGCCATCCCGACCTTCCTGCTCATCGCCCTCGTGGTGGCAGACTCCGGCGGCGACTGGAAGCTGCTCATCGTGGTCCTCATCGCCTTTGGCTGGATGTACCCCGCCCGTGTTATTTGGGCGATGGCGCTGTCCGTGCGCGAAAACGACTACGTGCGAGCGGCCGACTACATGGGCGTATCGCGCTTTCGCACCATCGTTCGCCACATCGTGCCCAACATCGGATCGCTGCTCATCATCCAGTTCGCACTGGGCGTCGTGAGCACCGTCATGTCAGAAACAGCACTGTCCTTCTTGGGTTTGGGCGTGAAGCTTCCCGACGTCTCTTTGGGCACGCTGCTTTCCGTCGGCGCCAACGCCGTCGAATCTTCGCCTTGGCAGTTCTACTTCCCAGCGGGCGTGCTGACCCTACTCACTGTGTCCATGGCATTCATCGCGGATGGCCTGCGCGATGCCATTGACCCCAACTCGAACTCCGGAGGCCGAGCATGACAACGCCTACTACCCCATTGCTGCAAGTCCGCGACCTCGCCGTCACCTTCCCTTCTGAGGCAGGTTCGGTCCACGCCGTGCGTGGCGTCAACTTCGATCTTCTGCCTGGCCGCACCCTCGCCATTGTCGGTGAGTCCGGCTCCGGCAAATCTGTGACCTCCATGGCGGTGATGGGCTTGCTGCCTGAATACGCCAAGGTGGAAGGCTCCGTAAAATTCAAGGGTACTGAGCTCATCGGAATGTCCGACAAAAAGATGTCCGAAATCCGTGGCCAAGACATCGCCATGATTTTCCAGGATCCACTCTCTTCGCTGACTCCCGTCTTTTCCATCGGTGACCAGCTCAAGGAAGCCATCCAGATTCACCGCTCACTATCGGATAAGGAAGCCGAGCAAGAGGCCATCCGCCTTCTGGATTTGGTGGGTATCCCTGAGCCTGAAAAGCGCATCAAGTCCTTCCCGCATGAATTCTCCGGCGGTATGCGCCAGCGCGTGGTCATCGCTATCGCGATGGCCAACAACCCCAAAGTCATCATCGCCGACGAGCCAACCACCGCTCTCGACGTCACCATCCAAGCGCAGATTCTTGAGGTGCTCAAGGTCGCCCAACGCGAAACCGGAGCAGCGGTCATCATGATTACCCACGACATGGGCGTTGTGGCGGGCACTGCTGACGATGTCCTCGTAATGTACGCTGGCCGCGCCGTCGAATATGGCGACGTAGACACCATCTTTACCAACCCCAAGATGCCTTACACAGTGGGACTACTCGGTTCTACCCCGCGCGTGGACAAGTCAAGCGACGAGCCGCTGGTGCCCATCAACGGCACCCCGCCGCGCCTAATCGAGATTGTGCCGGAATGCTCGTTTGCTGCCCGCTGCCCCGTGGCACAGGAAGGCTGCTGGAAGCAGGAGCCTGAATTGCGCGCGCTTGACGACGCCCCGCAGCACGCCGCTGCTTGCCTGCGTTCCGATGAGATCAATCAGGGCAGCATCGGTGGCGAGCGAATGTACCCGCTGCCACAGATTTCCCCCGATGCCCTAGGCGATACCCCGTATGACGAGCGCCCCGTGACCCTAGAGGTAGAAAACCTCGTCAAGGAATTCCCGCTCATCAAGGGCGCCATCCTCAAGCGTCGCGTGGGCACCGTGCATGCGGTCAACAACATCAGCTTCACAGTGCACCAGGGCGAGTGCTTCGCCATCGTGGGCGAATCCGGTTCCGGCAAGACCACCACCCTGCTGGAAATCATGGATCTTAACCCACCTAAGGGTTCCACCATCGTTGTTAACGGCACCGACACCTCCGGTCTTAGCAGCTCAGCTCGCCGCAGCCTGCGTAAAGACATCCAGATCGTCTTCCAGGACCCAATGAGCTCGCTGAACCCGCGCATGACAATCCGCGAGATCATCGCGGAACCACTGGAATCGTTGGGTTACGAAGGCGACGTCGGCAAGCGTGTGAGCGAGCTAATGAAGCTCGTCGGCTTGGAATCTCATCAAGTAGACCGCTTCCCGGGGCACTTCTCTGGCGGTCAGCGTCAGCGCATCGGCCTGGCCCGCGCACTGGCTACAAGCCCGTCAATCATCGTCCTCGACGAGCCTGTTTCTGCTCTGGACGTGTCCATCCAGGCCGGCATCATCAATCTGCTGCATGACCTGAAGAACCGCCTGGGCATCTCCCTGGTCTTCGTAGCTCACGACCTATCCGTGGTGCGCAATCTTTCCGACAAAGTCGCCGTCATGTACAAGGGCGACTTCGTGGAATACGGCGCCACCGACGAGGTCTTCGATAACCCGCAGCACGCATATACCAAGGCGCTGCTGTCCGCTATCCCTATCCCGGATCCTGCCGTGGAACGCAACCGCAAGCGGGTGATCTACGAGGAACATGCCTCCTAGAAACCCCACGCTCGACCTAAAACTTAATATTTCATCTCTTTGTAATTCCTCCCCCTCTCACAAGGAAGATTCGAACCATGAACCTTAAGCTCCGTAATGCTACTTTGGCGGTCATCACTGCCTCCGCTCTCGTCATCTCCGGCTGCTCTAGCAGCGATTCAGGCTCCTCGGGCGAAGCCATCGACGTCAAGCTCAACGGTTCCTACAACCCAAAGGACCGCTCCGAGCTGAAGGAAGGCGGCGAACTTCGCCTGGCACTGGATGAGATTTCCCAGCAGGAAAACCCATTCCAGGCTGACGGCACCCGGTATACCAGCGATGTGTGGAAGTACTACAACCCGCAAATCGGGCTTTTCGACGGCTCCGGTGAGTTCCACCCCAACAACGACTACATCACCGACATCAAAGAAGAGGAGAAGGACGGCAAGACCGTCATCACCTACACCATCCATGACAAGGCCCAGTACAACGACGGCACGCCGATTGACTGGAAGTCCTTCGAGCACACCTGGAAGTACAACAACGGCGAGGACGAGTCCCTCAATGTCTCCAGCACCGAAGGTTACGAGCTCATCGAATCTGTGACCAAGGGCAAGACCGACAAGCAAGCTGTGGTCACCTACAAGCATGCATACCCATGGTGGCAGGGCCTGTTCAACTTCTTGCTTCCTCCGCAGGTCGACTCCGCAGAGAAGTTCAACAAGGCATACCTGGGCAAGCTGCGCCCAGAGTGGGGTGCTGGCCCGTTCAAGGTCGACAACGTCGACTTCGTCGGTGGCACGGTTTCCTTCGTGCCAAACGAAAAGTGGTGGGGTGACAAGCCATTCCTGGACAAAGTCACCTACCGCCAGATGGAAGACCAAGCTTCCATCAATGCCTTCAAGGCAGGCGAAATCGACGCCACCGGCGTGGGCAATAAGGATCGCCTAGCTGCGGTTAAGGACATGAATGACATTGAGATCCGCACCGCAATGATGCCTTCTAACTCCCTGATTGTTTTGAACTCTGGCAACGAGATGCTGAAGGACATCAAGGTCCGCGAGGCAGTGTTGACCGGCATCGATCGCTCCCAGTTGGCAGCCATTCGCTTCAACGGTCTCAACGGTTACAAGGAAGAGCTGCCGGGCTCCCTCAACCTCTATCAGACCCAGAAGGGCTACGAGGACAACGTTGGTGCCGTCGTGAAGTTCGACGCCGAAAAGGCCAAGTCGCTGCTGGAAGAAGCCGGCTGGAAGGAAGGAGCCGACGGAATCCGCGAGAAGAGCGGCAAGAAGCTCTCGCTGCGCTATACCCTGCTAGGTGACAGCGTCATTAGCAAAGCAATGGCCACCGCAACGCAGAAGATGCTCAAGGACATCGGAATCGATCTGAAGGTCGAAGAGCGTCCTTCCTCCGACTTCTCGGAGATCGCCACCAAGAAGGATTTCGATATCTTCCCGATGGGGTTCACCGCCGGCGATCCATTCGGCATCGCGTACTTTGGTCAGGTCTACCGCTCCGACTCCGAGCTGAACAAGTCCGGCACCGGTACCCCGGAGATGGATAAGAAGATCGAAGAGCTGGCCAAGATCGCAGATCCTGACGAGCAGATCAAGAAGGGCAACGAGCTGGAGCGTGAGGCTCTGTCCACCTATGGCATCATGCCTATCTACAACGGCCCGGCCATGGTCGCTACCAGCCCGAAGCTAGCTAACTTCGGTGCTGCTTCCTTCGCTGTACTCGAGGTCGAAGACATCGGCTACACCGAGTAAAGCCTCAGCCGCAAACAAAGCTGGCTCCACTCGTTGACAATGAGTCATTGAGTGGAGCCAGCTTTTTGTTTTAGTAATCGCCCTAGTTATCGCCCTTGAGCTGGTCACGCAGCTCGTCGAAATACTGGCGTGCCGTCTGCGGTGTATTGCTCTGTGGTGCACCGCCGGAGTACGGCGGCTGCTCAATAGCTTGCGCGCTCTGTTGGGCTTGCTGCTGCGCCTCGCGCGCCGCCTGCTGCGCGCGCTGCGCCTTCTGCGCACGCAGCTGCTCCAAGCGCTCGCGCTGCTCGCGGTCGAGCCCACCAGAGGCTTCGTTGTTAATAGCCTGAGTCGACAGCAGTACGTCGCGCATGCCGCCGAAGAGATCCTGCATGCCGCCTGGGTTGGACGGCATGTAAAGGACGTTAGTGTGAGAACGGTCGGCGACGTCGACCATCGCGTCCAGGTACTGGGAAACCAGCATCAGGGTCTCTGGGTTTTCCTGAACGCCAGCCGCACGCAGCATCTCGTACTGCTGCGCGATACCCTCGACAATTTCCTTACGCTGCTCAGCCACACCGCGACCCTGCAGCTTCTTTGCCTCAGCGGCGCCCTCGGCTTCTTTAACCACGCGAATCTTCTCCGCCTCAGCCTGTGCGATAGCCGCCTCGCGCTCACGCTGCGCAGCGTTAATGGAATTCATCGACTCGCGCACGCGGGTATCCGGACGAATATCGGTAACCAGGGTGTTTACGAAGTGCCAGCCATATGCAGCCATGTTATCGCGCAAAGAAATTGCGACGTTCTGCGCGATGGTGTCCTTGGATGAGAAGGAATCATCCAAGTCCATATTGGCAACCGAGGAACGAACGTTATCCTGCACGTAGGCCACGATCTGCTGTTCGTGGTTGGAGAGCATGTAGTAGGCCTCGCGCTCGCGGCCTTGAACAACCTCGTATTGAACGGCGACCGGAATCTGAACGAAGACGTTGTCCTTGGTCTTGGTCTCCACCATGACATCGAGCTGGCGCACCTGCAGGCTGATCTTGTCGCGCACGCGATCAACCCACGGCAGCTTGAAGTGCAGGCCAGCGTGCGCCACGGTGACGAACTTGCCTAGGCGCTCCACGATGGCCGCCTCTCGCGTGCGGACAATGAAATAACCATCAAAAATGGTCAAAACAATCGCCAGCAGAACAACGCCAACAACAATCATTCCGATCATTGGTTCTTCCTCTCGTTCAATTCCTCATTCAATTCTTGATTTACTCCTCACCTTTCCACACCTTGAATAAGTGCGCGAGTAGAAAAGAAGAAACTTAATGAAACTGCTACCGAATAAGACAAGGGGCTATGCAGCGAGCGCCAAGTCCGCCGTCTGCTTTCCGTCTTCCACTCTATGCAGCGTCGTGCCGACACCGCCAGGCGCAGGAACTGATCGACGACCGACCGGGGCCGGCCGACGCAAACGGACGTTCTAGTGGTCATCAACCAAGTGGAAAAGGTCGCCCAGAATGCCCTCGCCGTCGTGGCTGATTCCGTTGTGTTGGAACTTGTTAGTCACCATTGGGCGCAGGTCACGGTAGGCGCTAGCGGTCTGCATCGCCTCTTCGAAGGGCACGAAGATGTCATCCAGATAGACAGCTGCGGCGGCCTGCACCTCAGCGTTGCCCAATACCGCGGCGTCGTAAGGCGCAGCATCCCACTCAAACTGCGCCAACGCTTCTGCCGAATCCTTGAACGCATGCAGCGCCGGATCCTCATCGAACTGCCACGGGAAGATGTGCTCGCCTGTCAGCCACGTGCCTGACTCGGCAAACTCCGGGAACTCCTCGCGCACGCGGTGCGCCGCCCAGCCCGTGACGTGCTGGCCGCCCACACTGCCATAAATGGATTCGTGGATGGCCGCATACAATGGCCCACCCTGGAAGCTCACGCGAGCACCAACCTCGTGGAGGAAATCGGAGCGCAAGTGCTTCTCCCCACCCACGGTGCGGAAAGGCTCCTCAAGCAGGTAGCCCAGGGAATCGAATCCGGAGCCGCGGCCCAGCTCGATGCCGATGGTGCGGAAGCGAAGCGAGCTCAAGCGCTCCCCAGTAGGCAAAACCTCCTGCGAGTTGTCCAGGTGATCGATGATTTCCGCGATGCGCTGCTGCGCGAAAGGTACGTAGTCGAAGAAGCGCTGTTGGCGCACTTTGAGCTTGGTGAACGTGGAACGGTAAAGATCGTCTGCGCCCTTGTCCAAGGTCGGTAGGCCGCCGGTCAGGAAGGCCTTGTCCACTGACTCGGGGAACAAGGAGACATAGCTCGTGATGCAGAATCCGCCAAAGGACTGGCCGAACAAAGACCACTTGTCGATGCCAAGGTACTCACGCAGCCGCTCCGCATCGCGCACGATGTTGTCCTGGCGCAGTAGTTTAAGGCGATCGACGCTTAAGTCGGCGGCGTCGGAAAGCTCATCAATGCGATAGCTGCGCCCCGTGCCACGCTGGTCCATCAAGATCCAGCGAAACCGCTCCAAGCCCTTCCCAATAACGCCCGTCGGCCCCAGTGGACGCGGGGCTGGGAAGCCTGGCCCGCCCTGGTTATAGAGAATGGCGGGCTTATCCGGGTCACCGATTTCGCGGGCATAGAGCTCAAACGTGCCCTGTTGCGGGTCGTTGTAGTCCCAAGGGACGGAAAGTGTGTGCTCTTTTACTGGATATCCGAAACGGCGAGTCATGGATAAAAGTTTAGCGCTGTACCAAACGGCACAGCGCTAAAAACTTTTCTTATTCAGGGAACACTCGTTTAGTAAACGGTGAAGCCCTTGTCGCGGAAGACGTCACGAATTGCTTCGATATCCTCCGGCTTTGGCGGCTTCGTATCCTCAAGGGTGTACGGATAGCCCAGTTCATGCCACTTATCAGCACCCATGTTGTGGAACGGAAGCACCTCGATACGCTCGACGTTGTTGCTCCAACGCCCCACGATCTTGGCGACGTTTCGCACATTTTCCGGGGAATCCGTCAGGCCTGGAACCACCACGAAGCGGATCCACACCGGCTTACCCATCGCCGACAGTCGGTCACCGAAATCGATGGTTGGCTGCAGCTCGCGGCGAGTGACCTTTTTGTAGGTTTCTTCGTCGCCAGACTTGACGTCGAGAAGCACAAGATCGATGTTTTCCAGGTCTTCGTCCCGCAGGCGCGTACCCAAAAAGCCCGAGGTATCGATGGTGGTATGGATACCCGCATCGTGGACTTCCTTGAGCACGCGGCGCGTGAACGCAATCTGGAACAACGGCTCGCCACCTGAGATGGTCAGACCGCCACCGGAAGTCTTGAAGATGGGCTTGTAGCGCTTGATGCGCTTGACGACGTCCTCGATGCGCTCGAGGGTGCCCACCTTCATCTCCATGGTGTCTGGGTTGTGGCAATACTGACAGCGCAGTGGGCAACCGGACATGAACATCGTCATGCGGGTACCTGGACCATCGACGGAGGTCACCAGCTCCCAGGAGTGCACCAAGGCGATATCGCCAGTACGGCGTGCCTCCATGAGCTCCGGGCGCTTGATCTCGTCGAGGGAGTTATCGGTACCTAGGCCGGCGGCCGCACCGCGCACCTTCTCGCCCGCTTGGGGGTCGAGGTGCACGACTCCAGTAATGCCATCAGCCATTTTTTATGAACCCTGGTGGAAGGTACGGGAGATAACGTCGAGCTGCTGCTCCTTGGTCAGCTTGACGAAGTTAACTGCGTAGCCAGAAACACGGACGGTCAGGTTCGGGTACTTCTCTGGGTGCTCGACAGCGTCCTCGAGGGTTGCCTTGTCCAGAACGTTGATGTTTGCGTGGTACAGGCCCGCGTTCATCTGGTGCTCGTCGCGGTTAGCCTTCATGTCTGCCAAGCGCTCGTCGAAAGTTGGGGTTGCCATGGTGATACTCCTTGAAGTGAGTTGAGGTTGAATGGGGGAAACTTGATTGCCGGGGTGGCTTACTTGGACTCCATGATGAAGCCTGCGTCCAGCACGCCCACCAGGTTGTCGATGCGCTCCTCCGGAGTGCGGCCGAGACCAGACGGGGTGATGGTGTTGGTCAGCGAGATGCCGTCCAACGCATCCTTGTAGTCCAGCTTGCCCACCGACAGCATGGAAGCGACCATGCCGTGGCTGTCAGCGCCGTTCTCTGGGTTTGCGCCCGGCGCGAACGGGGTGCCTGCCTTGTGGCCGGATGGGAAAGCACCGGTTGCCTTGCCGTAGACCACGTTGGAGGTAATGGTCAGAACGGACTGGGTTGGAATTGCGTTGCGGTACATCGGGATGGCCTTAATCTTATCCATCACGGTGTGGACGATGGTTGCGGCGATGTCGTCGGCGCGGTCATCATCGTTGCCGTAGAACGGGAAGTCGCCCTCGGTCTTGTAGTCAACGATGAGGCCGGACTCGTCACGGACCGGGTACACCTTGGCGTACTTGATGGCGGACAGGGAGTCAGCCACGATGGACAGGCCAGCGATGCCGCAGCCCATGGAGCGAACGATGTTGGAATCGTGCAGCGCCATCTCGACTGCCTCGTAAGCGTACCTATCGTGGCAGTAGTGGATGATGTTCAGAGCCTCGACGTAGGTGCCGACTACCCAGTCGAGCATCTCCTCGTACTTCTTCCAAACCTCGTCGAAGTCGAGCGGGCCGTCGCCCTGGATAGCGTCGTAGCCCTCAACAACCTGCTTGCCGGTAACCTCGTCGCGGCCGCCGTTGATGGCGTAGAGCAGGGCCTTTGCAGCGTTGACGCGAGCGCCGAAGAACTGCATCTGCTTGCCAACTTCCATCGGGGAAACACAGCAAGCAATCGCTGCGTCGTCGCCCCACTGCTCACGAATCTGCCTATCAGACTCGTACTGAATGGAAGAAGTGGTGATCGAGATGTGAGCACAGAACTTCTTGTAGCCCTCTGGCAGTGCTGGGTCCCAGAAAATGGTGATGTTTGGCTCTGGTGACGGGCCAAGGTTGACCAGGGTCTGCAGCAGACGGAAGGAGGTCTTGGTGACCATGTGGCGGCCGTCATTGCCGAAACCAGCGTCAGACCAAGTTGCCCAGTATGGGTCGCCGGAGAAGATCTGGTCGTAGTCCTCGGTGCGCAGGAAGCGAACGATGCGCAGCTTCAGAACGAGATGGTCGATGATTTCCTGTGCGTCCTCTTCGGTGATGATACCGGCTGCGAGGTCGCGCTCGAAGTAGCAGTCGAAGAATGCAGACAGGCGGCCGATGGACATTGCGGCGCCGTCCTGGGACTTGATGGAAGCCAAGTAGCCGAAGTAGGTCCACTGAACAGCTTCGTGAGCAGTCTTTGCAGGACCGGAGATGTCGAAGCCGTAGGACTGAGCCATGGCCTTGAGCTTCTTCAGAGCCTTGATCTGCTCTGCATGCTCCTCGCGGTAGCGTGCCCAGTGTTCGCTGAATCCGAGCTCGCCGACCTCATGCTTCTTAGCGTCCTTCTCGGCAATCAGGTAGTCGACACCGTAGAGAGCCACGCGGCGGTAGTCACCGATGATGCGGCCGCGACCGTATGCGTCAGGCAGACCGGTGATGATGTGTGATGATCGAGCCGCACGAATACGTGGGGTGTAGATATCGAAGACGGCGTCGTTGTGGGTCTTGCGGTAGCGGGTGAAGATCTTCTTGATGTCTTCCTCCGGCTCCTTGCCTGCCTCACGGATGGCCTGCTCAACCATGCGCCAGCCGCCGTTTGGCATCATGGCACGCTTGAGCGGAGTGTCGGTCTGCAAGCCGACGATGACGTCGTCATCCTCAGAGATGTAGCCGGCCGGGAAAGCATCGATGTCGGTTGGGGTGTGGGTGTCGACATCGAAAATGCGCTTTTGGCGCTCTACTGACAGGTAGTCCTTTTCGAGGGTGTCCCACGTGCGCTGGGTCTTTTCGGTTGGGCCCGCGAGGAAGGAAGCGTCTCCATCGTACGGAGTGTAGTTGCGCTGGATGAAGTCCCGGACGTTGATGCCTTCAGTCCATGGACCAGGCTCGAATCCTTTCCAGGCTTCAAACTGCAGCGGTTGCGTTGCGGTGGTCACGATTGTGACTCCCTTCTTGTTTGACACATTTCATTCAAGTGATTCGGGGCGCCTTGCCGCTGTTTCCTGTCACTGTGTTCCGTACGTTTCCTAGCGGAAACTTTGGTCTCACCCTTAAGCGACGAGCGCCTCTTGTCTCCAATTTTAGGAGCCGTGACTGCACCCTCCTACTTGAGCAATTGTGCAACAGAGCACATCCGCGTTTATTCGATGCCCACGCAGGTCATCAATTTCATAAAAGACGGACATACCGTTTAGATCGGGGGTAAATTGCCCCCGATCGTAAGCTTCCCCACAACGCATTGATAGCTTTTTTATCAGCAATTTCCGAATTACCTGCCGATCGGAAGAAAACCATTGTTGCGAATTTCTATAGCTAAACACCAGCTCAGATTCTTAATGCACATAGTGTTTATTTACTTCAGTAACAGGATAAATCGGGCACAAAATCACATTCTGCGCCCGATTGTTTCCACTTCCGATCGCGATTTTCGCAAGCTTTAGAAAGGCAAGCGTGGCAGCGGAATTCCCAGTGTTCGGCTCAAGAAATTCGCCAGCGCAAAGCCTCCACCGACTACCGCCAAAAGGCCCACCAACACCGCGGCTAGGACGCCGCCGCTACTCGACGCCCCGCTCGACAGGCCCGCCGTAGAGCCAGTGGAAGACCCGGCTGCCGATCCCGAAGCCGATCCCGAAGCCGACCCGGTAGTAGATGCACCAGCATCATGATCCCGAGCAGTTAGCCACTGTTCCTTATCCAGCACGCCGCTGCTCAGACGGGTCTCGCCGATCCAGCCGTACCACGGGTCTTGTGGGTGGCCTTCTCCGCGGCCTGCGCCCATTACCCACTGCAGGTCACGCGGCAACAGCCCCTCCGCTCCCTTGGCATTACGCAAAATCGGCGCACCGTTGATGAACATCTCCACGGTGTCCTTTTCTGGGTCGTTGACCACAGCAATGTGCATCCACTCGTCCTTCGGCACCTCGTGCGACCACACAGTCGAGCCGCTTCCTTCTTCCGGCTCTGCCCACCAGCGCAACTCCCGCAGGTTCGACACACCGAACATCACGGTGGGATCAGTATCCGTCGAGCCCGGTACCAACTTGGAAATCTGCGAATCCCGCGAAATCGCACTGCCCCAGCCATGCTTTTCGCCATCAAAGTCCTCCGGCAGCTTCACAAAAGACTCAAAGGTATAGCCCGAATCGGAATCAAAGCGATTAATAGCTGCATCCTTGGCCGACTTAAACTCCGCAGTCGTAGGTTTGCCGGCCGGGTCAGCCCAATAAAGCGAGCCGCTATCCGACGACAATGGGTGATGGTCCGAGCTATACGTCACCCGGTCTGCGCCAACGACGCCGCCTTCACGATGCAAGTCACCCTCACCCGCAATATCCGGAATGATGGTGCCAGCGCCGGCAGGTGCGCCGTCGTTAAGCGCTGCACCTTCCTTGTCCATTGCCTCACCTGGACGCCAATGGAAGACAGTGTTGTCATTTTTCACAAAGTCATCCGGACCCTGCGGAAGCTCATCGGCCTTAATTTCGTATGGCCGATAACCGGCAGACACGATATCGCGCGCCTCCTGCGCCAAATCGCCATTGTTTTCATCACCGACCTGGAACTGCGGGTCAAAATCAGCGAAGCGTTCCGCGAAATTGAACGGAATCTTGTAACTATCGCCCTTGCCCTCCAAAATCAGCTCATCGAATTGCGTGAGTTCTTCCTGGGGCTTCTGCGCGACCCATGGCGAAAGCGCTGCCATCTCGAGTTCGTTGCCGGTGAGATCAAACTCAAGGACGCCCAAAAGGCCGTTTCCGCCCTGATAGGCCATCTGATAATCCTGCAAGATAGCTACAACATCGTGTCCGTAGTCGTTCTTGTCCACTCGGTAGCCTGCGCCATGGTGATGACCACCCATGGTGAGGAAAATCTGGTCGTTTTTACTGATGAAATCGTCCCACAAGTGCTTGCCATAATCGTCTGAATAGAAAACCTCACCGGAGCCATCAATGTTCAAGACCTCATGGGTAGTCAGGATTACCGGAAGGTCAGGGTGTTCATCGATAGCCTGCTGCGCCCAATCCAGCACCTCGTTGTTGGCGCGCCATGCAAGGGCCAAGACCAAATACTCTTGGCCTTCGGCTTCAAAAATGTGGTACTCGGAATCAGAATCGACCCCAGTGAAGCGTTCCTGGAACGTCGAGTTGGCCTCCTTGGCGCGGTCAGCCCCAAACCACTGGTTGAAAGGCTGGTAGGAAGCATCGCCGGTCAAGTCGTGATTGCCAGGAAGGATGGAGTAGTTAAGATCCGACTGGTCGAGCGTACGCATCGCCTCGTCGGCGACCTTCCACTCCCCTTCCACATCAGACTGGTCCACGACATCGCCCAAGTGAGTAGCAAACTGCATATTTAGGGCGTCTTTGTTTTCCGCAAGCCATTCGGTTTGCGCCCGATAAGGCTCACTTCCGTAGCGCTCCTGCGCGAGGTTGCCAGTCTCAGGGGTGGAATAGCGAGAGTAGAACTGCGTATCGGGAAGCACGCCGAGTGTAAAGCGTGAGCCTTCCGAAGCAGACTGCGCCAGCGCATGTGGGGCAACGAGGCTGCTTGCGCACAGCGAAGAGATAACAAGAATGCCGATTTTACGATGCGAGAGGACCATGAATTTTCTCCGTTTGAGATTCCGGGGGACCTCAAGAGCCTAAGAAACTTAGGTTGCGAAAGTATTACCTTCACGTGAAATGTTGGGCTAAGTAGCAAAAAGTGTGTCTGATTCCAAGCATTGGTGCTGGCCAGAATATATAAATGCTTGGTTTGTTTCATCGAATACGAAATAGGCCAGGTTAGATAGCGAAATACCGCTTTCGATGTGAGTCTGTGGTAGTCCACAGCATCCGACTCTTAGAAGCCGTGAATACAACTTCATTGTCGCGGGGGTTCATCAGAGCGGAATGCAACGGTTTAGATTAGCTACCTGCAGCGCATTGCAGGTGGAACGCTTAAAGGCTTCATACCGGCCCTCTACGCCGCCTCAAACGAGGCGCACACAAACTGGTATGTGCGATCTCCGAGGCGCGCACCTTGTGCTCACAACGATGGAAGCCACGTAGCCCCTAGGAGGCTTTATGCCCGGAGATACGTACCCACGACACGCCGTAGCGGACACACTTTTTGCTACTTAGCCCGAAATGTTCATGGCGCCAAGAAATAAGCCCTGAACGGCAAAAAGCCTCCGTGTGACACGGAGGCTAAGCGTGCGCCCGGAGAGACTTGAACTCTCACGTCATAAGACACTAGAACCTAAATCTAGCGCGTCTGCCAATTCCGCCACGGGCGCTTGCAACGAAAGTAGTTTACATGTTTTCTACGCCCACGCTAAAACTGGCGCACCCGAATCCAGTTTTTTGTTTGTGTTGAGTAGGCTGTTACGGGTGAGTAATAACAAAGCGCCAAAGCGGCAGAAGCTGAAAGTGCGATGGTGGCATATCGTCCTCATCGCGTTTTTCGTGGTGCTCTTTTTATTGCTCGCCTACTGGCAGTGGACGCGCTTCCGCTCCGGCTCCGGCACCTTCCAAAATTTAGGCTATGCCTTCCAATGGCCACTCTTCGCTGTCTTTGTGGTTTATGCGTATAAGACCGCCCTAGGTTATGAAAATGAGCGCATCGAGGCAGAGAACGAAGCCGCCGAAATGGGTGTCACGGACTACCAGCACCAAGCAAAGTCCGAGCAAGGCGAAGTCACTAAGATCGATGAGGACTTCTTGCCGCAGCGCCCGCAGATGGACGTAGAAACTTTTAACGCCTTAAACCAACAGCGCCGCAGGCGTGGCGACGACCAGAATTAGAAAGTAGGGCCATGACTAACCAAGTTCACCCAGACCGTAAGGCCCGCATCCGCGGCCCACTCAAGTTCTTTTCCATCGCCGCAACCGTGACCGGTATCTTCCTACTTCTCTTGGTTGCGCGCATGGTTCTCGAGTACGTCGTCGGCGTGGAGATTCCGCACTGGGGCCTCTACATTGCCCAGGCCCACGGCGTGGCTTACATGATTTACTTGCTTTCGATTCTCATCCTCGGCCCGCGTGCGCTGTGGCCAGCAGGCAAGCTCATCACCACTGCCCTAGCCGGCGTTGTGCCTTTCCTATCTTTCTGGATGGAATACAAGCGACGCCGCGAAGTCACCGAGCAATTCCAGCTTTAGTCCAGAAGCAGAAGGCCCAGCATCTGCTGGGCCTCAAGTGTATCCGGGGTAAAGCTACGCCAGCTTGGCGATGACGCTAGTAAGCTGCGCCAGCGCACGCCCGCGGTGGGAAACCGCGTTCTTTTCCTCCGGGCTCATTTGTGCCGAGGAGCGCTGCTCGCCCTCCGGCTGGAAAAGCGGGTCATAGCCGAAGCCATTCTCGCCCTTTGGTGCGCGCAGCAGCATTCCTGGCCACCGGCCCTCAGCTACGTGTTCCGCGCCGTCTGGCGTGACCAATGCGCACACGGAGACAAAGGCGGCTTGGCGTCGTTCGTCGGGAACATCAGCCATCTGTGCGAGAAGCAGCTCGTTGTTGGCTTGGTCATCGCCGTGCTGACCAGACCAGCGCGCGGAGAGCACGCCCGGCATTCCATTGAGCTCTTCGACGGCGATACCCGAGTCATCCGCAATCGTGGCGATACCAGTATTGGCAACGCCAGCACGGGCCTTAATCAGTGCGTTATCGGCAAACGTGCGTCCGTCCTCCACCGGTTCGTCATACGCCGGCACAGCGGAAAGCGGTAGCAACTCGACGCCTTCGATTCCCGCGTCTGCGAGGATGCGTTCGAGCTCGCCAAGTTTCTTCTTATTATTCGATGCGACGAGAAGCTTTACCATCCCAAAGCAGCCTTCTGCGCAGCAATCAGCTCGGTGCAGCCCTTCTGGGCCACATCCAGCATGGAGTTCAGCTCAGCGCGGCCGAACAAGCCGTGCTCGCCGGTGCCCTGAATCTCCACGAAGTCGCCGCCTTCCTGCATCACCACGTTCAGGTCGACCTCCGCGCGGGAATCTTCTTCATAAGGCAGGTCGAGGCAAATCTCGCCATCGATGATGCCCACGGATACCGCGGCGATTGGGTCCAGCAGCGGCTCGCCGGGCACGACGCCCTCGGACTTCAGGTACTCGATAGCATCTGCCAAGGCCACGTACGCACCGGTAATCGAAGCCGTGCGGGTACCGCCGTCTGCCTGCAGAACGTCGCAGTCGAGCTGGATGGTGTTCTCGCCCAGCTCGGAAAGGTCCACGGCAGCGCGCAGAGAGCGCCCGACCAAGCGGGAAATCTCGTGAGTACGGCCCTTGACTTTGCCCTTCATGGACTCGCGAGGCATGCGGTCGTGCGTGGCTGCCGGCAGCATCGAGTACTCAGCGGTCAACCAGCCCTCGCCGGAGTCCTTCTTAAAGCGCGGCACGCCAAACTCCACGGAGGCGGTACACATCACGCGGGTGTTGCCAAACTCGACGAGCACGGAACCTGCCGGGTTGGTGGTGAAGTTACGGGTAATACGCACGCTACGCATTTGGTCTAGCGCGCGACCATCAGCACGAGAAAAATCAGTCATGCACCCAAGGGTACTAGAGCTCGAACTCCATGCCCGGCGCGCCCAAGACGATCTCACCGTCGAACTCCGCCTGCGCTGCACGCAGGGTTTCTGAACTATCTCCCCATGGCTGGAGGTGGACGAGCACCAGCTTAGCGACGCCCGCCTCCCGCGCCACGCGGCCAGCCTCCGCGCCCGACATATGCATGTTAGGGGCCTTGCCTTCCGACGTCGCGCCCCATGCGGCCTCGCAGAGGAAGAGGTCGGCGTCGCGGGCAGCATCGACAAGCGCGGGGGTCGGGCAGGTATCGCCGGAGTAAGTAATGGTCTTACCGGTCTTCGCATGCTCCATGCGCAGCGAATACGTCTCCACTGGGTGGATCACCTTAAAGGGTGTCATATAGACGTCATCGATGAGCTGACTTTCACGGTCTATCCACGGGGAAAAGGCGAAGGTATCCGACATATCGTCGACGCCATCGACCTCGTCGGAGGAAAGACGACCCAAATGCTGTGGCGTATATGACGGCCCAAGGCAAAAATTGCGCGAAGGCGCAGGCGCCGTGGGATGGAAGCGACGCCAGACCATCAACGAGGGAAAGTCCATGCAGTGGTCGGCGTGAAGATGGCTAAATGCGACATGCGCATTGCAGGGGTCTTGGGCTTCTTGTAGGCGCGCCAAAGTTCCAGGACCCATATCCATCACGATTGATGGCGCATCAGGAAAGGACACCAGATACCCAGAGGCGGCGTTTCCCGGGACTGGGACGGAGCCGGAACAGCCAAGAATCGTCAGCTTCATGTGTCCAATAGTTCCACGAAACCTTCCCGATTGCTGGGATTGGGGTGAAAAAGACGTGAAACCGTGTCACGCGCGGTAGGTCACAATTGCGGGCCTAAGAAGCGGGAAGCCAAACGCGAAAAGGTCTCTGGGTCACCGGTTGATTCGAATTTACGGATCGGAGTGGCGTCTTCCGGCGCCAGCATGTCGGTTTCAGTAAGGATACGCATCACGTCCTTGGCCGTTTCTTCTGCAGAGGAAACGAGGGTGACGGACTCACCCATAGCCAACTGGATGACGCCAGTGAGCAGTGGGTAATGTGTGCAGCCGAGCACCAGGGTGTCGACGCCCGCGGACTGCAGCGGTGCGAGGTAGCCCTCAGCGACGCCGAGGATCTGGCGGCCGGCAGTAATCCCCCGTTCTACAAAACCTACAAAGTCCGGACACGCCACCGCATGCGCCTCGACGTGTGGGTTGACAGCGAAAAGGTCTTGATAGGCACCAGAGTTCACGGTGCCCTCAGTACCGATAACGCCGATTTTGCCATTGCGCGTAGTAGCGATGGCGCGTCGGACTGCCGGGCGGATGACCTCAACAACCGGGATGTCATAGCGCTCGCGAGCATCGTGCAAGAAGGCCGCCGTGGCGGTATTGCAAGCGATGACGATCATCTTGCAGCCGCGTTCTACGAGTTCATCTGCAATGGCGGTAGATAGCTCGCGCACCTCAGCGATGGGACGCGGGCCGTACGGCGAATGCGCAGTATCTCCAATGTAGATGATGGACTCGTTGGGCAGCTGCTCAATGATCGTTCGCGCAACCGTGAGTCCGCCCACGCCGGAATCGAAAATACCGATCGGGGATGCAGCGGATGCCATTTACTTCTTCGCCACCTTCACTGGGTCGTCGGAAGTGATAATCATACCCGCAGCGATACCACCGATCGCGCCGAAGAGGTGCCCTTGCCACGAGACTCCCTCATAGACCGGCAGCACGCCCCACACCAAGCCCGAATAAGCAAAACCGAGGAATACGCCCAATGCCGTTTGGGCGAAAGAACGGTTAAACAGGCCACGTACGATGAGATAGCTCAGCCAGCCATAAACCAAAGAAGAAGCACCGATGTGCGAGGTACCAGGCCCGCCGAGGAGCCAAGTGCCAATGCCGGCAATCAGCACCGTGATGATCGTGACCTCCCACCAGGCTTTCCGGCCAGAAAGACCAATGAGGAAGCAAAAGATAGCGCCCGGCACCGAATTGCCGATGAGATGCTCAAAGTTCGCGTGCAGCAACGGCGCCGTAAAGATGCCCCAGATACCGTTGAAATCCAACGGGTGGATGCCGTAGTTGGCCAAGTTGCCATTAAAAAGCACGTAGTTGACCAACTGCACGGCCCATTCCACAATCAAAAAGGCCACGGCAATCCCCAGGCCTGTGCGGATGCGCCCGCCGCGCGTGTAATTTTTTGAATCGCCACGATTTTTCAAAACGGTAGAACGCGAGGAATCACCTGAAGTCATAATGGCAATAACTTTAGTCCAGCATAGAGCTATAAGCCTCTAAGCCCAGGCCAGGGGCCGCTTTCACGATTGCCTCGACGATCGCTCGTTCGACAACCTCCGCCGCAGCATCGCACAGCGCCGCTTGCGTCGCGGTATCAACCCCACCGTTTTCTGTGGCAGTCGACAGCGCGAAAAGCGTGTCCCCGTCCAACGGCGAATGCGCCGGGCGCACTGCCCGAGCGATACCGTCATGTCCCACCATGGCCAAGCGCTTGGCTTGAGCCTTGGTCACCGGGGCGTCGCAAAACACTGCCCCAATCGTGGTGTTGAGCTTGGACTCCGCGGGGTGCTGCAGCTGGCTGAAACGCGCGACGTCGATAGGCGCGGCATGCGGTGCACCAAACAGGCGCCCAGTCTCTGCGTCCACAACGTTGCCCACGGGGTTCGCTACCACCAGGGCGCCAACCGTAAACTGCCCCATCGGCGTGCGCACCTGCTGCTCCGTCAAGCCCAAACCGCCGCGGAGCTTGCCAGCAGTAGCGCCCACACCAGCGCCTACGCTGCCCGTCGAATCATCATGTTCCGCAATAGCGCGCCGCACCGCCTCCGCACCATCAGATGCTGTGGGGCACTCAGCACCAACAAGGAGATCGAAAATCACCGCCGCCGGCACAATCGGCACACGCGGACCAGGCTTGTCCTCACCCAGCACCGGGAAACCGATGCCTTGGGAAGCTAGCTCGTTCATCACGCCGTCGGCAGCCGCGAGCCCAAACGCAGAACCGCCAGCCAAAGTGATGGCATGCACGCGCTCAACGGTGTTGTGTGGCTCGAGGAGATCCGTCTCCCGCGTGCCTGGGCCGCCGCCACGAACGTCGACGCTCGCGAGCGCGCCTTCAGCGCCGCAATACAAAACCGTGACGCCAGTGTCATGCCTGCTGACATGGCCAATGGAGATAAGCGCCATGATTTAGCCCATCAACACCTGCAGCAGAGAATCCTGGCAATAAGCCAACCATTCCACGAGCATGTCGCGGTCCTCGCTCATCGATTCCTCTGGGACATCGCCTGCAGCCACAAACAAACGCAGATCGTTCAAACCCGCAAGGAAGGCATGCGCTTCTTCCTCGCTGATAGTGACCTCCACGCCGCCCGTCGGCCCCAACGCAGTGTTAATAACCTGCAGGTTCTTCAGCTTTGCGCGCGCAATGTCATTTTCATGCAAAGAACGCAAAAGAGAGTTATCGCCTTCGTATTCCTCATCCCCCGGCTTCTCAAAGTCAGGGAAAAGACGAGCCAAGGAAGGGTCTTCCGGCGCCTCCGTATGCCCAGTTGGCATATCCAGCATCTGCGCAAGCTCATCCTGCGGGGCAGACTGAGCACGGGCAATAATCGCCTCAGAGACAGTAGAGGTGAGGTCACCTAAAACCTCGCGCTCCATCGGCTCCAAAATGGTGGTGTAACGCGCCGCGCGCATCAGCGACTTCTTCTTTTTCCAAGCTTGCATCTGACTGTGCCTTCCTAGCCTGCCTGCTGCATCGTGGCCCACAGACCAGCAATCTGCAGCTTCTTTACGTCTGCCTCGACTTTGTCGCGCTCGCCCGTCGATACCGCAGCCTTGCCTTCAGTATGGACCTGCATCATCAGCTCGTTTGCGCGCTTTTTGTCGTAGCCCAAAACCGTCTGGAAGACGTAGGAAACGTAGCTCATCAGATTGACTGGGTCGTCCCAAACGATGCACATCCAAGGGAGGTTTTCGCTGGTTGCAACATCGACTTCGATGGCCTCATCTAATTCCGGAGTGGCCATGGGCGACCCCAGGCGGACAGAACCACCAGGTAGAGCAAAGTGCGCATTCATGCCTTCTACCCTATCGAAATTTCTACACATACATTAAAAGATTAAAGGAGTAATCGCTGCTAAGAAGTTGGCCGCTAGGTACCATTTCCGATGTGACTAACATCGCCGAACATACTTTTCCCTCCGACCCTGACCGCTCCACAGCGCTGCTGACCGATAAGTACGAGCTGACCATGCTCCAAGCAGCGCTCAAAGACGGTTCCGCGCACCGCCAGGTGACCTGCGAAGTTTTTGCCCGCCGTCTGCCCAATGAGCGGCGTTATGGCGTGGTCGCCGGCACTGAGCGTGTGCTACGTGCGGTTCGAGACTTCCAGTTCACCGCCCAGCAGCTGGCGCAGATGGACTTTCTCGATGAGCAGACCAAAGAATACCTGCGCAACTACCGCTTTTCCGGTCACATCGACGGCTACCGCGAGGGTGAGATTTATTTCCCTAACACTCCCCTGCTTACCGTTCGGGGCACCTTCGGCGAGTGCCTAATCCTAGAGACCGTCATCCTGTCGATCATGAACTCCGACTCGGCAGTGGCGTCGGCAGCCTCGCGAATGGTTACCGCTGCAGATGGGCGCCCCATCATTGAAATGGGCTCCCGCCGCACCCACGAATATGCCGCAGTCACCGCTGCCCGCGCCGCCTACCTGGCGGGCTTCAACGCCACCTCGAATCTGGAAGCCGGATACCGCTACGACATACCCGTCTCTGGCACCGCTGCCCACGCTTGGACGCTAGCGCACGTCAACGAGGATGGCTCACACAATGAGGAAGCAGCGTTTCGCTCCCAGATTGATACGCTCGGAGTTGATACCACCCTCTTGGTCGATACCTATGACATCACCAAGGGTGTCGAAACCGCAGTGAAAGTAGCCGGCCCACAGTTGGGCGGAGTACGTATCGATTCCGGCGATCTCGGCCCAGTTACCCGCCGCGTGCGCAAACAACTCGACGACCTAGGCAACCACAACACCAAGATTGTGGTCTCCTCCGACCTCGACGAGTTCGCCATCGCGGGCCTACGTGGCGATCCGGTTGACGTCTACGGCGTGGGTACCTCCGTCGTTACCGGCTCCGGCGCGCCAACTGCCGGCATGGTCTACAAGGTCGTTGAGGTAGAGGGCCATCCGGTGGCAAAGCGTTCTTCTTCGAAGCAATCGCAAGGCGGCGCCAAGCGTGCTTTGCGCACCTACCGCTCCACAGGTGTCGCGGTCGAGGAGATTGTGCTGCCTTTCGACGCCGCGGATCCTGACACTGGCACTCTTTCCACCCGCGAGATGACAGTCCCGCTAATGCGTGACGGAGAGATTGTCGAGGGACTGCCCAACCTGCACCAGGCCCGCGAATATCGTGCCCAAGCGATTACCACCCTGCCGTGGGAAGGCCTTGCGCTTACTCGCGATGAGCCGGCAGTTCCGACCCGCCTGGTGGGATTTCCTGAGCACTCGTAACTCCGCTGGCAAAGCCACAGCTGTGGATAACTTTGTTGACGAATAAACGAAGCTGACCGGGCTGCTAGGCACCAGACTAGACCGGCCGAGAGTTATCCACAGGCAGAAAATTGCCTCTTGTTTTGTCTTCTTGGCAGCCCCTACTGTCAGGGCTATGACAACCACGCACCCACCGCTTATCGCAGCGTTGCGGCTCGACGTCACCAGCCTAGAGCCCATCGCTGGTCTAGACGTCCGCGCTCTCACGCGCATGGGTGTAAGCCGTGTCGATGCAACCATGGCCGTGCGCCTCGCCGAGGTTTATTACGGAAAGACTCATGCCACACGCCTCCAGGCCGCAGCCCGCGCAAATGCTCAGTCCCAAGGCCATAGCCTGCGCGTTCTAGAGAAGATCGAGGGAAAACTAGCGAAGATACGCAACTCCTGGCAGATACGCGCTCGCCTTTGTGCCACACCGGAGCACCTTATCGACGCCACCGCCCGCAAACTCATCAAGAAGCCACCGCGGAAACCACGCGCCAGCTTTTCCCACGGCGCGAACGGATGGATGCGGCTGGCCATTACCACCGACAAACCTTGGCTGAAGGATGCTCTCCAGCGGATCACCGGCCTTAGCGATTCCGTTACCCCTAGTGAGTCGGCAATCCTAAGAGGCTTCGAAAAATTAGGGCGGGGTGAGGCCTCGCTTAGCGACGTCGCTCCTGCCCCAGCGCGTGTAGCCAACGTCATCATTACGCTCGACGAACTCACCCAAATCGCACAAGGCGCTGGGGAAGAAATACAGCTACGAGCAACCGACGGTACGGTGCGCAACGGCGCCGATTTTGTCACTGAACGCTTAGCCCAGCAGGGGCTTGCAACCCTCGTTCATCCGCGGCACGGGCCAGTTAATCAGTATCGTATGCAGCGTTTTGCCAATGCGAAACAAAGGGACATGGCGCTTTCGACATTTCCACAATGCGCGCATCCCGGATGTACGATTCCCGGCACAGACTGCCAGGTTGACCACATCACCCCTTGGAAGTCGGGAGGCGAAACAAATGCCGGAAACCTATTGCCCTTGTGTCGTTACCACAACGGCCTGAAAGCAGAACATGCTACCTATCGGCGAACTAAACAAGGCGTCATGTTCATCCCGCCTTTCGCTGACCCCATCGCGTGCCGAGTTGATTAGCCCTAGCCTTTCAAGATTAGCCCTAGCCTTTCAAGGACAGCTCGAAAGGCCAATTCGGCATGCCTTCAGCATTGCTCCGGCATTGCTGCGGTTGGCTAAGCCTCTGGGTTCTTACTTAGTGTGGCAAGTAGCTAGACTGTGTCGAGTGAGCAACCAGCCTTTGAATCAAACCACGGAACTGCTCCTCGATACTGCCGTCGAAGCGCTCGGCGGCGCGCGGCGTGATGGCCAGATGAAGATGGCAAATGCAGTCACGCGCGCGCTCGAGTCAGAGCGCCATCTTGCGGTGCAGGCTGGCACCGGTACGGGCAAGTCGCTGGCTTATCTGGTTCCGGCGATCAGGCATGCACAGAACTCCGGGCACACCGTCATCGTCTCAACTGCTACCTTGGCGCTGCAGCGTCAGCTTGTTGAGCGTGACCTTCCGCGATTGGTCGACGCTCTGGAAGCGGTAATGGAAGTTAAGCCCACATTCGCAATCATGAAGGGCCGTTCCAACTACCTCTGCATGAACAAGGTGGCGCGAGCCGAGGAATTGGCGGCGGAAGATGCCCTGATGGAAGAACAAGAAGTCTCCCGAATGGGCCGGCATATTCAGCGCATCTATGAGTGGGCGGATGAGACCGAATCGGGTGACCGCGACGACCTTGATCCTGGCGTCCCCGACTTAGCTTGGCGCCAAGTTTCTGTCACTTCTGCCGAATGCCTCGGCGCATCGCGTTGCCCGCACGGTGAGGAATGCTTTGCTGAGGCGGCGCGTCGAAAAGCAGCGGATGTCAACATCGTGGTGACGAACCACGCCCTGCTTGCCATCGATGCGGTATCGGATATCAATATTCTCCCCGAGCACGAAGTTGTAATCATCGATGAGGCCCACGAACTCGATGGGCGTATCACCTCGGTGTCTACTGCGGAAATCACCGGTCGTGCAATCAAGATGGCGGCTAACCGTGCTAAGTCTCTTGGCGCGCAAGGCAAAGACCAGAGGCTTTCGCAGATGGCCGATGAATTCGTGATGCTTCTAGGCGAGTTTCCGCCCGGCCGCTGGATCGATATGCCGGACAATGCCAAGCAACAGCTGACCGCGCTGGGCGATACTCTACGCGATTGCAAGGAAGCCATCGCTCGCGCGCCTGAAGGTGAGCAGACAAACGATCCAGAAACCTTCGCCGAACGCCAGAACTTGGCCAATCACTTGGTCACTATGTCCGAGGCAGTTGCCCGTATTCTGGATGTCTTCGCCACTGGTGATCCTTCCGCGCAGGAAGACGTGGTGTGGGTAGAGCGCGATGAGCGTTCGATGATCGATACGTTGGCTGTCGCTCCCTTGTCCATCGCTGGCATGCTCCACGAGAAACTCTTCGGCGAACAGACTGTTGTGCTTACCTCGGCAACCCTTGCGCTCGGTGGCCGCTTCGATGCCATGGCCGCGCAATGGGGCATGCCGAAAGGAACGTGGGACTCCCTCGATGCGGGCACTCCTTTTAACCCCGCCGAGAAGGGAATCCTTTACGTAGCCAAGCACTTGCCACAGCCAGGCCGCGATGGGCTCGCTACAGAGACACTCGAGGAAATGCGTGAGCTCATCATGGCCGCAGGCGGCCGGACCCTCGGGTTATTCTCCTCGCGGCGCGCTGCTGAACAGGCAGCGCAGGAGCTCAAAGCGAAGCTGCCTTTTGATATTTATGTCCAAGGCGAAGACTCGATTGGAGCGCTTGTCGACAAATTCAGCAAGAACGAAAACTCTTGCCTCTTCGGTACGCTCACGCTCTGGCAGGGCGTCGACGTGCCGGGGCCTTCCTGCTCACTCGTGCTGATTGACCGCATCCCCTTCCCCCGCCCCGATAATCCCCTCATGCAAGCGCGTACCGAGGCCGCGCAGGCAGCAGGGCGCAGTGGGTTCATGGAGGTATCTGCAACTCATGCGGCACTGCTCATGGCACAGGGAGCTGGACGGTTATTGCGCTCGATCAATGACCGCGGTGTCGTCGCAGTCTTGGATAGCCGCCTCGAAACCAAACGCTACGGCGGATTCCTGAAAGCATCCATGCCGCGTTTTTGGACAACAACCGATTCCGAGACGGTAAAGGCAGCGCTTAAACGGCTCGTGGCAGCGCACACACAGTAGCAGAGTCAGGGGCGACCTCGGTAAAGCCGGCGTCGCGGATGATGACGGCTTCAGGTCGCGCGCAGGCTTCTTGGAAGTCGGCGTGGCTTACCTCGCGTACTGAAAGCGCGAAGTCGCGCTCAGCCCACGCCCGCGCCTCGTCGAGGCTCATTGCCGCCGCAAGCATCATCGACCCATGCCCCACCTGGGCCGCTGCTTTACCGGCCGACATTCCTAGCGAACCATCGACGTAAATAGCCGGCGTATCCGGTGCTGCTGGGCCTGGTTCGTCCCGCTCTAAGTCGGTGTGACCGATTTGTAGTTTCCGAATGGCCGGTTCAACATCAGCGACCGCAGAAGGCACAAAAGCACGAGCACGATCGCTAACGGTTACGCCAGGTAGCTGTTGGACATCGCTCCATGCTTTGTTCCGCGCACGGCGTGCGACCTTGCGGATGCGGTGTCCATACCACTGCGCGAGCGCTTCGGCGAAAGCACCATCCTCGCCTGCTCGCTCGTCGAGGCATACCGCCACGACTGCCTGGGCTGCGGCCTCAAGGACCTCAGTACGGCTCGGAACGGGCTGCTTTGGGATATGCAACGCAATCTGCATTGCTTGAACGGTTTCCGGCTTTGCAGGATCTTCTGGGTCGTCACGCCAGTTGCGCGAGTCCATGGCGCTCACCAGACGTGCATGTGCAACATCAAAGCTAGTCAATTGCAATCTCCTCTGCGGGCACCCCAAGAATCTGGAGAACTTCGTCCATATACGGATGATTGACGGAAGCATCAGCGACTTCTTTAAGCGCAGGTTTCGCATTGAACGCGATTCCGAGGCCCGCAGCAGTGATCATATCGATGTCATTGGCGCCATCCCCAACTGCGACTGTTTGGCTCATCAGGAGACCCGAGTCCGCGGCGAACTCGCGAAGGAATTCTTCCTTCGCCTTTCGGTCGACGACCTTGCCGATAACACGGCCGGTGAGCTTTCCATCGACGATCTCCAGGGTATTAGCGCGCACATAGTCAAGCTCCAGTTCCTTGGCAAGGCTTTCCAGCACTTGGATAAATCCGCCGGAGACTACAGCAGTGCGATACCCCATCCGCTTTAGGGTTCGCACGGTTGTCCGCGCTCCTGGGGTAAGCTCCAACTGCTGAGCAACTTCGTCGACTACTGCCACGTCCAAGCCAGCCAAAGTAGCTACACGCTCACGAAGAGACTGCTCAAAATCGAGCTCGCCCCGCATTACCCTTTCGGTTACTGCAGCGACTTCTGCTTCTTTGCCTGCGTGAGCGGCCAACATTTCGATGACCTCTCCTGTGATAAGAGTGGAATCGCAATCGAAGCACACGAGGCGCTTTGCCCTACGCTGCAGGCCCGCTCTCTCGATCGCGATGTCAACGCCAAGCTCATTCGACAACTGCGCCAAAGCTGCACGGACTGGATCGGCAGAGCCTTCCAAGCTAATGAATAGTTCGAATCCTAAAAGCGGGGAAGTCGACAACCCGCGAATGCGATCGATATTCGCATCGAAGTTTGCCAGGCACTGAGCAAGTGATGACATAGTCTGGGCTGATAACTGCTCCCCCAGAATCACCACCGAGTGAGTCGAGCGCGGGCGGGAGCCGGACTCTGCCTCTTCTACAGACAGAGTCACCTGTTGGTTATAGATACTCAACGTATTGCGCAGACCATGTTCCAGTTGCGGCAATCTTTCGCCAGCAACACGGACATAGGCCGAAAGCGAGATGCGGCCCGAAAAGATGGCTTGCTCGACATCGACAAGCTCCGCGCTATGCGAAGAGAGCACTCGGAAGAATGCCGCCGATACGCCAGGCTTATCGGGGCCGGAAGTCGTAATCACCGCGAAGGTATCACACGCGGGAACCTTTACGTTGTCAGCTTGATAATCCACTCGGTTAGTATCCCACGCGAATCGATGGAAATGGGAGTAATCGCCAAGCATTTGACTTGGATAGTGCCTTGAACGCACAAAACCGCCTCCCCCGTTGCAAGTACAGTTGGGGAGGCGGTTGTCAGGAGTAAAGCGGCTAGCTCTAGTGCTTAACAGTCAGTGCTAAAAGCTCTAGTGGTGGCCGACGTGCGCTTCCTCGCGCATGCGCTTAACCATGTGCGGGTAGTGCAGCTCGAAGGCCGGACGCTCAGAGCGGATACGCGGCAGGGAAACGAAGTTGTGGCGCGGCGGCGGGCAGGAGGTAGCCCACTCGAGGGAGTTACCGTAGCCCCAAGGGTCATCAACGGTAACGATCTCGCCGTAGCGCCAGGACTTGAAGACGTTCCAAACCAGCGGGATAACGGAAGCACCGAGGACAAAGGAGAAGATCGTGGAGATCTGGTTGTAGACGGTGAAGCCATCAGACTCGAGGTAGTCAGCGTAGCGACGTGGCATACCCATGTTGCCCACCCAGTGCTGGACAAGGAAGGTGCCGTGGAAGCCGATGAAGGTCAGCCAGAAGTGAATCTTGCCGAGGCGCTCGTCGAGCATGCGGCCGGTCATCTTCGGGAACCAGAAGTACAGACCTGCGAACGCGGAGAACACAACCGTACCGAACAGGGTGTAGTGGAAGTGCGCAATCAGGAAGTAGGACTCAGCAAGGTGGAAGTCCAGTGCCGGGGAAGCGAGCATAACGCCGGTCATACCGCCGAAGAGGAAGGTGGACATGAAGCCCATAGCGAAGATCATCGGGGTATCCCAGGTGATGTGGCCCTTCCACATGGTGCCTACCCAGTTGAAGAACTTAACGCCGGTCGGAACCGCGATGAGGAAGGTCATGAAGGAGAAGAACGGCAGCAGGATAGCGCCGGTAACGAACATGTGGTGCGCCCACACAGCCATGGACAGGGAGCCGATGGCCAGAACCGCGAACACCAGGCCGATGTAGCCAAAGACTGGCTTACGGGAGAAGACCGGAACGACCTCGGAGATAACGCCGAAGAACGGAAGTGCCAGGACGTAAACCTCAGGGTGGCCGAAGAACCAGAAGAGGTGCTGCCACAGGATGGCGCCGCCGTTAGCGGAGTCGTAGATGTGGCCGCCGAGCTTGCGGTCATACAGGATGCCCAGTGCTGCAGAGGTCAGCAGCGGGAAGATCATCAGAACGATGACGGAAGCGGTGAAGATACACCAGGTGAATACCGGCAGGCGGAACATGGTCATGCCAGGCGCACGCAGGGTGAGGATGGTGGTGATCATGTTGACTGCGGAAGCAATGGTGCCAACACCGGTAGCGCCAACACCGACAATCCACATGTCGGCACCGATTCCTGGGGTGTGGACAGAGTCAGCCAGCGGGACATACATGGTCCAGCCGAAGTCAGCAGCACCACCTGGGGTGGCAAAACCAAGCAGCATTACGATACCGCCGGTCAGGGTGATCCAGAAGCCGAATGCGTTCAGACGTGGGAAGGCAACGTCCGGCGCGCCAATCTGCAGCGGCAGGATGTAGTTACCGAAACCCCACACAACGGGAGTAGCGAACAGCAGCAGCATCACAGTGCCGTGCATGGTGAACAGCTGGTTGAACTGCTCGTTGGACAGGAACTGCAGACCCGGGCTGAAAAGCTCAGCACGAATCAACAGGGCCATGAAGCCACCGAGGAAGAAGAAGCTGAAGGACATGATCAAGTACATGATGCCTAGCTGCTTGTGGTCGGTGGTGGTAAGCATTACCCAAGCCTTAGAGCCGGTCTTGGCATTGCCAGTCGGCTCTGGACGGGTTGGCGCGACGTAATCGTCGAGCCTTGGCGCCACAGCGGTCATTAATTTCCTCCTGAAGAACAAGTGCCATGCACGTCAAAGCCTAAAAATAAGCCTTAGCGCCACAACACCTAAGTTTACTCGACTTATATTAGGGGACTTCGCTGTGAAATTTCCAGCTTTCCCCAATGACCATAGAAGCTAGTTAACCCCGTTTTTAGGCAGTATTTTTCGAAAATTCCCAGCACGACGGCCACCGGCCGAAAACCTGCCCCAAAACCATTGCACTTCTGCGTGATTCTCGCCACAGGATTTTGCGGTTGCCTGGCGTCAAAACGACGAAACGCACCCCCTAAGGTAATCAACCGGAAGATTGATTAATCCTTGGAAGTGCGCGTGACTCCCAACGCTCAACAGTCGCTGTTAATTATGCGACTCAAGAGAGGGAGGTGGCAGCCGAGCTGGCGGGGCGAGTTAGAAGTCCCAGTCCTCATCGGTGGTGTCTTCTGCCTTACCAATGACATAAGAGGAACCAGAGCCAGAGAAGAAGTCATGGTTCTCATCCGCGTTCGGAGACAGCGAAGACAAGATGGCCGGGGAAACCCGGGTCTCGTCCGCCGGGAACAGCCCCTCGAAGCCGAGGTTGTTCAGCGCCTTGTTGGCGTTGTATCGCAGGAAGCGCTTGACGTCTTCGGTCCAGCCGAGCTCGTCGTAAAGATCTTCCGTGTAGTCAATCTCGTTGTCGTAGAGATCGTAGAGAAGATCGAAAGTGTATTCCTTAATTTCTGCCTGCTCTGCTTCAGAAAGCTCGTTGTAGCCATTCTGGAACTTATAGCCGATGTAGTAGCCGTGAACGGCTTCGTCGCGAATGATCAGGCGGATGATGTCCGCGGTGTTGGTGAGCTTAGCGCGGGAAGAGAAGTACATCGGCAGATAGAAGCCGGAGTAGAAGAGGAAGGACTCAAGCAAAGTGGAGGCGACCTTCTTCTTCAGCGGATCGGCGCCCTTGTAGTAGGACATGACGATCTTTGCCTTGCGCTGAAGATTCTCGTTTTCCTCAGACCAACGGAATGCATCGTTGATCATCGGAGTGGAAGCCAGCGTCATAAAGATGTTTGAGTAGGACTTCGCGTGAACCGACTCCATGAAAGCGATGTTGGTGTAGACGGCTTCCTCGTGCGGAGTCTTTGCATCTGGCAGCAAAGAGACAGCACCAACGGTGCCCTGAATGGTGTCGAGGAGGGTAAGACCCGCGAAGACACGCATGGTGGTCTGCTGCTCGTGCTCAGTCAAGGTCTTCCAAGACTGCAAGTCGTTGGAAACAGGCACCTTCTCTGGCAACCAGAAGTTGCCGGTAAGGCGGTCCCAGACCTCGGAATCTTTATCGTCTGGAACGGTATTCCAGTTAATAGCCTTCACAGGCTCTGCGTGGCTAGCGATGTACTCGTCATACTCGTGCGACACGGTCAGACTCCACCTTCTTCTTAAACGGAATTCATCTTGGGCTAACTGCGGTTAACCATTCTCCGACGAGCGTACCACCCTAGGCCCGGCCAACGATGAGCGCTGCAGCTTTAGAAAGCGGCCTAAACGGCGGTCTCAAATGCGGCCTAACAAGTAGTCTCAAGGTCGGAATCAAAGACTGCCTAATCTGAGCTTTAGAAAAGCCGGGAAATACAACTTTGGTGCGTACCCCGAAAGTTTAGAGGTTGAACGCAATTCAAAAACTATTGCACGCATTGAAAGCGTTCGATTCGGCAATCGCTTAAGATGTATTTACGTTTCAAGATTGGCTTATGGATGCCGGCAATTATTCTCTTTCAGCTTTGTCTCGTGCACTCTCAAACTGCGGTCTCATAAAAGGAGGAGCCCCTACAGTGACCAGCACCAGCGAGTCTCCTACTCCCCTGCTCAATACTGTTCTGGACGAAATCGGCGCAGAAATAGTGAGCGGCGCCATTGAAACTGGCCAGCGCTTCACCTTGCAAGATATCTGCGTTCGTTTCGACATTTCGCGCACCGTTGCCCGCGAGGCCATGCGCGCTCTGGAGCAGCTAGGCATGGTTTCTTCCTCACGGCGCGTCGGTATTACGGTTCTTCCGTTGAGCGAGTGGTCAGTATTCGATCAATCGATTATTGACTGGCGCCTAGCTTGCGAGGCTTCCCAGAAAAAGCAGCTCAATTCTCTCAACCAGCTCCGCCTTGCCATCGAACCGATCGCCGCAAGGATGGCCGCCACGGAAGCAACGGAAGAGGAAAGAGAAGAAATCCTGGAGCTCGCAAAGCGTCTCCACGAGTTGGAGATGAAGCCTTCCCGCCGAGTTGGCGAAGAGCTAGCTACGGATCTGCGCTTCCACAGTATGGTGCTGCACGCTTCGGGCAACGAGATGTTCGCGGCGCTTACCCCTTCCCTACTCTCAATGCTCAAAGGAAAGTCAGTTTTCGGTTCGGAAAAGCGCAACCCCATCGCCGGCACCGCCCACTTGCATCAAGAGTTGGCGCGCGCAATCGCGGAGCAACGCCCAGACGATGCGGAGAATATCGCGCGGGCCATCCTGGACGAGGCCCGCGCAAGCGCCGGAGCGAAGGCTTAAAAGGCTCCTTTGCGCCAAGCAAGGGGAAAGAAGCAAACAAGCAAGGCGAAAAGAGCGAAACAAACACAAGAACAAAAGTAGAGCCCTCACCCGTTAAGGTGAGGGCTCTTTGCAGTTAGAGCATGCAGGAAACGCAGCCTTCGACTTCGGTTCCTTCAAGCGCCATCTGACGAAGGCGGATGTAGTACAAGGTCTTGATGCCCTTGCGCCATGCGTAAATCTGCGCCCTGTTGATATCGCGGGTGGTGGCGGTGTCCTTGAAGAACAAGGTCAGGGACAAGCCCTGATCCACGTACTTGGTGGCGGCAGCGTAGGTATCGATGATCTTTTCGTAGCCGATCTCGTAGGAGTCCTTGAAGTACTCCAGATTGTCGTTGTCCATGTGCGGCGCCGGGTAGTAGACGCGGCCAATCTTGCCTTCCTTACGGATTTCGATCTTCGACGCAATTGGGTGAATCGAAGAGGTCGAGTTGTTGATATAAGAAATGGAGCCTGTCGGCGGCACTGCTTGTAGGTTGCGGTTGTAGAGGCCATGCTTGGCGACGTCCGCCTTCAGCGCAGCCCAGTCTTCCGCAGTTGGGGTGTGGATAGACGAGGCGTCGAAAAGCTCCTGCACACGTGCGGTGCGTGGGGCGAACTCGGCTGGGTCATAACGATCGAAGAACTCGCCAGAGGCGTACTCAGACTGCGGGAACTCGGAGAAGTACTCGCCGCGCTCGCGGGCAATCTTGTTGGAAGCACGCAGAGCAGCGTAGAGGACCGCGGCGAAGTAGGCGTTGGTGAAGTCCAGCGCTTCCTCGGAGCCGTACTCGATGTGCTCGCGGCCCAAGAAACCGTGGAGGTTCATCTGGCCAAGGCCGATGGCGTGGGAATCATCGTTGCCCTTGCGCACGGAAGGTACAGAGTTGATGGCGGTCTTGTCGGCCACGGCGGTAAGGCCGCGGATGGCGGTCTCGACGGTCAAAGCGAAGTCTGGGGAATCCATGGTGGTGGCGATATTCAGCGAACCAAGGTTGCAGGAGATATCGGAGCCCATGGTCTCGTAGCTGAGATCGTCGGCAAATACGGACGGAGAGTTGACCTGCAGGATTTCCGAGCAGAGGTTGGACATGTTGATGCGACCGGTCTTGACCGGGTTCGCGTTATTTACGGTGTCCTCGAACATGATGTACGGGTAACCGGATTCAAACTGCAGCTCGGCGATGGTCTGGAAGAAGTGGCGGGCGTTGACCTTCTTCTTGCGAATGCGTGGGTCCTCGACCATCTCTTCGTAGTGCTCGGTGATGGAGATGTCACCGAAGGCCTTGCCGTAGACGCGCTCGACGTCGTATGGCGAGAACAGGTACATATCGTCGTTCTTCTTGGCCAGCTCGAAGGTGATGTCCGGGATGACGACACCCAGGGAGAGGGTCTTGATACGAATCTTCTCGTCGGCGTTTTCACGCTTGGTGTCGAGGAAGTTCATGATGTCTGGGTGGTGCGCATTGAGGTAGACGGCACCTGCGCCCTGACGCGCACCCAACTGGTTTGCGTAGGAGAAGGAATCCTCCAACAGCTTCATGACTGGGATAACGCCGGAGGACTGGTTCTCGATGTGCTTGATCGGAGCGCCGGCCTCGCGGATGTTGGACAGTAAGAGTGCCACGCCGCCGCCGCGCTTGGAAAGCTGTAGCGCAGAGTTAATGGAACGGCCGATGGACTCCATGTTGTCCTCGATACGCAGGAGGAAACAGGAAACGAGCTCGCCGCGCTGCGCCTTGCCAGCGTTGAGGAAGGTCGGGGTTGCCGGCTGGAAGCGGCCGGTCATGATTTCGTCGACGAGGTGCTCAGCGATGGTGGTGTCACCGTCTGCCAAGAACAGAGCTGTCATAGAAACGCGGTCCTCGAAGCGCTCGAGGTAACGGCGGCCGTCAAAAGTCTTGAGCGTATAAGAGGTGTAATACTTGTACGCACCCAAGAAGGACTTGAAGCGGAATTTATAGGAATAAGCGCGCTTGAATAGGGACTTGATGAAGTCAAAGTCGTACTGCTCGAGCAGAGCTGGCTCGTAGTACTTGTTTTCCACCAGGTAACGCATCTTTTCTTCCAAGTCGTGGAAGTAGACCGTGTTCTGGTTGACATGCTGCAGGAAGAACTGGTTGGCAGCCTCGTGGTCCTTATCGAACTGAATCTTGCCCTCTTCGTCGTAAAGGTTCAGCAAGGCATTCAGAGCATGGTAATCAAGCTGTTCTTCTGGCTTCACTGGTTCGGCTACGGTCTTGCCCAATTGCGTTGTCACGGCTTTTGGAGCCTTCCTTTGCTTGGCAGCGCATGTCTTACGCCGCGGTGAGAAACGGTTTAGAAAAATATGTAAGGTAACTGCGCATTGCACAGTTACCTATTTTTATAAGTTTAGGCAGCGGCTTCCAGCCCTAGGGCCGTTGCGTTCGCCAGCAGGCCTTCCCTGCAAATCTTAACGTCTTCATCGGTACCAAGTAACTCGAAGCGATAAACGTAGGGCACCTTGCACTTGGCGGAGATTACGTCTCCGGCCTTGCCAAAGTCTGCGCCGAAGTTACTGTTTCCGCCGGAGATAACCGCGCGGATGAGGCCGCGGTTGTGCTCATTGTTGAGAAAACGAATGACTTGCCCCGGAACAGGGCGAGAGTTCTCGCGGCTAACAGAGGCCCCTCCCCCGTAGGTGGGGCAGACAAGAACATAAGGCTCATTCACAATGAGCGGCTCATCATTCTTACGCAGTGGGATGCGGGCGCTTGGCAGGCCCAGCTTGTCAACGAAACGGCGGGTATTTTCCGTTGCGGAGGAAAAATACACAACCAACATTGCTATAAGCCCTGCCCCGTTTAAGCGGTGGCGCTTAGAGCGGCCAGCTCCTTGATGCGCTCTGGGCGGAAGCCAGACCAGTGCTCACCATTAGCCTCAACGACCGGCGCCTGCACGTACCCCAGTGCCATGACGTAGTCACGAGCATCATCATCAAGGGTGACGTCTACAGAGGTGTATTCAAGGCCAGCACGGTCGAGGGCCTTCTTAGTAGCGTTGCACTGGACGCAGGCTGGCTTGGTGTAGAGAGTGATGCTCATGATGAAAGTCCTTTGACGCTAGTTCAAGTTTTTAAGGGTTATCCGGCCTAACTAGGTGCGCTTTTAGCGCTTCATCCAGCCCACCGGAACGACACGAACGACACTATACTTTGTGGCGAAAAGCTGCAACCCATACTATATATAGTAGTTACATTCGTGATATTCCCAGGATGTTATCTACCCAGGCCCCACATGTTGACCTACCCAACGCACGGCCATGAAATTACATCGATGAGACTCCTGCAGGTTTACCTGCCGGCAACCTAAAGTTGTGACAAAGAACACTATTGTCACCAATTCTTTGCCCACCGATCGTTTTAACAACACCCGCAACAGGAGATGCGGATCGGGCAGCCAAGGCGACGTCGGCAAGCGTAAAAGAAAAGCACCCGCCTAGAACCGAAGTCCTAGGAGGGTGCTTCTAATCAAGAAAGCCGATGCTTCTAGCCCTGGCGAGCCTTGAAGCGCGGATCCTTCTTGTTGATCACGAAGACCTTACCGTGGCGGCGAATAACCTGGGCGCCCGGCTTCTTCTTCAGCGACCGAAGAGACTTACGAACCTTCATCGGGCGCTCCTTTCGTTATGCGCAAACTTCATGCGGTTGAATACTTTTAAAGCACAGCCATCAAAGTTACGGCCATGACACGAGGAAAAATCTTACCCCACGCGCGCGCCATAACCAAAACACTGATTAATTAGCGTAGCGCTCCTGCATCTCATCGCCTACTTCTTCCAGACTACGGCCCATCGTCTCCGGCACCAACAGCTTGGTATAAGCGATCGCCGCAAAGCCTAAGAAAGCAAAGATCATAAAGGCAACGGGACCAGTCAACCACTCGACCATTGGCAGGAAGAACTGCGCGACCGCCCAGTTGGTTACCCACAGGGAAAGCCCGGCGATACCCATGCCGATGCCGCGGACCTCAGGGGGAACGAGCTCGGAGATGAGCAGCCAGGTGGTCGGCGATACAGCGGCCTGCTGGAAAGCAATGAAAAGGGCCATAAACGCCAGCGACAACAACGCCATAGGTGTTGAGCCCTCGGCAAAGCGGTACGCGATGGAAAGAACGACCAAGGAAATGACGTTTCCGGTCAGGCCGATGCTGAGCAGGCGCTTGCGCCCGATGCGGTCGACGACTTTCAGACCCAACCAGCAGGCGACTACGGAGACGGTGCCGATGAGGATGGAGGTATACACGGCGTTCGCTGTAGAAATACCCACCTGACTCATCATGGTCGGGGCAAAGTACACGATGGCATTAACGCCGGTTATCTGCTGAGTAAGCCCCATCAGCATGGCAAGCAGCACGGTCACTTGCAGCCAGCGTTCTTCCTTTAGGCGCGCCCATTCGCCGCGTTTTGCGGCTCCGGAAGCTCCCGCCGCCCCAGCGGTTCCGAGCTCGGTTCCAGAGATACCGACCCGTGCAGCAAGCTTCCAGGCCTCGTCGATGCGATGCTTCTTTAGCAGCCAGGCCGGTGTATCGGGCAAGAAGATCATGCCCACGGCGAGCATGGCACCTGGTACGGCGGCAAGGCCTAGCATCCACCGCCATGAGCCGGTGCCGGCGAGCGCGGAGTTGACCAGGTAGGCCACCAACTGACCGACGACGATCATCAAGGTATTCAGCGAAACCAGGCGGCCGCGGGCACGCGCTGGGGAAATCTCGGAGATATACATCGGCGAAACAATGGATACTGCGCCTACCGCAACCCCCAGGAAGGTGCGGGCGGCAGCTAGTGCCACAACAGAACCGGCAAGCGCACACCACACCGAACCAGCGACGAATACTGCGCCACCGAGAATCAGGGTCTTGCGGCGGCCGATTGCATCCGCGACGCGGCCGGCAACGAGCGCGCCGACGGCGGCGCCAACTAAGAGCATGGAGGTAACCCAGCCCTCCTGGTTGGCATTCATGTCGAATTCGGGACCGATGAATAGCAGCGCACCGGACATAACGCCGGTGTCGTAGCCAAAGAGGAGGCCACCTAGTGCGGCGACTGCGGCGACGACTTTGACATAGGTTTTATTTTTCACTCGTTCATCCTTGCAGCCCGCTACCATGGGCGTCATGTCGCAAACTGGACTTCCGCTGCAAGAAAGCATCATAAAAGCCCTGGGTGTTAAACCCTTAATCGATCCAGAACAAGAAGTGGAATCGCGCGTTAACTTCCTTGCGGATTATCTGCGCAACACTGGCGCCAAAGGTTTCGTCCTGGGCATTTCAGGCGGGCAGGATTCCACTCTGGCCGGCCGCCTGGCGCAGATGGCGGTGGAGAAAGTTGAAGGCGCGCAGTTCTGGGCTGTACGTCTGCCGCACGGCGTGCAGGTCGATGAAGAGGACGCACAGATTGCCCTTGACTTCATCCAGCCGGATCATCGCCTGACGGTGGATATCGCCCCGGCCACGCAGGGCATTGACGACGCCGTGGCGAAGAGCCTGGGCAAGCCGGGCTTAGGCGATTTCAACCGCGGAAACGTCAAGGCCCGTCTGCGCATGACGGCACAGTACGCCATCGCCGGTGAGGTCGGCGCGCTGGTCATCGGCACCGATCACGCTGCTGAGAACCTCGCGGCCTTCTTCACCAAGTGGGGCGATGGTGCGGCTGACCTCGTGCCGCTGGAAGGGCTCAACAAGCGCCAGGGCGCCCAGCTGCTGCGCCACTTGGGTGCGCCGGAGTCGACGTGGAAGAAAGTCCCCACGGCAGATTTAGAGGAAGACCGCCCACAGCTGCCTGATGAGGAAGCTCTCGGGGTAAGTTACGCTCATATCGATGACTACCTTGAGGGCAAAGAGGTCCCGGACTCTGCCCGTACCCGTATCGAAGAGCTCTGGCATCGCGGCGCGCACAAGCGCATCATGCCGCCGGGCCCGCACTCGCTTTAGCTCCGTACTCGCTACAACGAGCCCGACCTATCCTTCTAGAAGTTGCAGGGTGGCATGCGCGGCGTCGCCAAGCGCGCGATGATAGGCCACGCCATGGGTCAACGCGTGTACCGCAAGGGGATGTAGCTGATGGAGCGGGAACCAACGCTTTTCATCGGGCGATAGCCCGTAGCCGCGATAGATATCGTCCAGGTAGGGCGCGCCAAAAAGAGCCAGCATGGCCAGGTCAGTGTGCGGGTGCCCGCCATGGGCGGCCGGGTCAATCATCACCGCACTTTCGGCAGTAAATAACACGTTTCCGGCCCACAAATCGCCATGGATGCGTGCGGGACGCACATCCCACTGCCGCTTTAGCACCGCATCGCAGGCGCGCTTGACGACGTCCCGGTAGCCCTCATCCAGCGCACCATTAGCCTCCACGAAGGGCAGCACCCGCTGGTGCACATAAAAATCGCCCCAGTGCTCGACCGGCCGGCATTCCTGCTCAACACGGCCAATATAATTGCGGCCCGTCCACCCCTCCGGAGCCACACCGAAAGCATCCGCGCCAGAGGCGTGCACCTCCCGCAGCGCCCGCCCGAAAGCCTGCGCCGCACTAGCCGTGGGCCGCGACTCCACAACGCGACGGGTGCTAATGAAGCGCGCTCCTACTCCCGCCACCTCAGCAACAACGTCAGGCCGTGCCTGCGCCAGCCACCGCAACCCCGCTACCTCGACGCCAGCTTGGTCCGCAGTGCCTACTCGCTTCATAAAAGTCTCCATGGCGCCCCACCGTACGCCCCCACCCCGGACATGTACTCTTAGCAGGAGCTAAGAAACAAAGGGATATACGACAAAAAGTGTGTCTTTT
>NZ_KV793652.1:0-149910 GCF_001808545.1 Corynebacterium sp. HMSC077D03 | reverse complement strand
GCACAGACACACTTTCTGTCGCATATCCCTACCGATCGCTGGCGCTTTTGGCTTAACGCCCTAGACGATGAAAACCGTGGCGTTGTTGCCGCCCTTGCAAGTGATCAGCGCGTTTTCGGCCACGTTACAGCTCATCTGGTAAGTCTTGCCGGTTACTGGGCTAGCAACGTTTAAGGAGCCGGGGATATACCCCCGCAGGTCCTCTGCAGGGCTTGGGGTGGCATTGATAAGCGCGCTGGTGGTTTCCTTGGCAAAGTCGCAGCTGGTGTTGGGGCCCGCCATGAGGAAGTTGATGTGGTAACCGTCACCCATCATGCACATCTCGGATGGAGTGCCGTTAACCGTCACCTTCGTTCCTGGAGCGTCTCCTGCCTGTACGCCGAGGGAGTCGATGAGATTCTGGCGTGCGTCTTGGTCGGTGACGTGGTTGTTGGCGTCTTCCTGGCCACCACCTTGCGGGGTTGCCTGCTGCGCCACTGTTTGTGGTGCGTTGGGGTCCAGCGTGGGCTGCGGGGCATCGGGGACGGAAGCGCCGTTGGTTTGCTGAAGGGCCTTTAACTCTTCAAAGCTGTTGTTGAAGCTCGGCTCAGCCGGGGAGGGGTGATCGCTCGGGGCGGGGCTGCAAGCCGCAGTAAACCCGCCGGCGAGTGCGATGGTGGCGAGCGTTAGCGGAAGGCGTCGTGAAGCAAACATGCCCTAAGCCTAACGCGGATCGTGTGGCGTATGTTCGAAAAGATTAAAACCGTCACCTCTAAGAAAGAGGTGACGGTTGAGGTAACGGTTATAGTTCGCTACCGATTAGTGGTCATCCCAGTGGCCTTCGTGGGCGGCGTGGCGGTGGCCATCGTGCAGGTAGTCAACATGGTCGCCGTGGGGAACCGCAACGTGGCCGCAGCCCTCACCGTGCTGGTGGTCGTGGTCCGCATGCTCGTGATGTTCAGCGGTCTCGCACTCGTCCCAGTGGCCTTCGTGCTCACGGTGGATGTGGCCATCGTGCAGGTAGTCGGTGTGGTCGCCGTGTGGGAATGCGACGTGGCCGCAGCCCTCGCCGTGGGTGTGTGCGTGGTCTTCGTGGATGGTGTGTGCCATGGTTACTACTCCTTGTGGGTCGTGCGGTTGCTCCGCGTTTTCAATCTGTTTCCATTAAACAGTGTTTTCATTTCGATTTCAATAACGCGGCCGAAGTTTTTCAAAACTTTTTCTTTAGTGACGCGCGGGGTGTGGGCGAGGTATGAAAAACGCTCTCGGCACGCTATGTTAAGGAAGTGACGCAAGGGAGGAAGGGATCTATGCGACTAATGAAGGGGTTTGCTGCCGTTGCCGGCGCAACGCTTGCCCTGCTGGGCGGCCAGGCCGTGGCCCATGCCAATCCGGGGGTTGGCGTGAAGCAAGGACAGGTAATTCTTACCGCCGAAGGCACTGCTTGCACCGTGGGATATGTGGAAGGTTCGCGTGCTTGGACCTCCGCGCACTGTGGCCTTTCGGGGCAGCAGGTCTACAACGAGTATGGCCAGCACCTGGGTACCCTGCGGTGGTTTAAACCTTCCGGTGCAGCAGAACATGACTTGGCCTATGTGCAGTTTGCGGCCGGCACCCACAGCGAAGGTAACCCGCTCAGTGGCGACGGCATCAATCCGGTTCCACGTGCCGGCGAGCAGGTCTGTGTAACCGGTCGTCTCAGCGGCAATGATTGCGCGCAGGCAATCGACGGCCCGAAGGATTTCGACGGCATGCACTACGCCACGAACCTGCCCAAGGTAAACGGCGACAGCGGCTCCGGCGTGTTCATGCCGGGCCGTTCGGGCGTCGTTGGCATCTACCAGGGCGGAACCGTGGTCAGCCGCAACGGCAAGCAGGCCTCCTTTGCAAACTATGCGCGCATGCCTTATGCCAATGAATTGGCTGGCCTGCCGCACCAAGGCTTCGTGCCGCGCCGCCCTAACATCGCACCGCCGCGCAACATCGTAGAGGTGCCGGGCGTTGAGCTCCGCAAGGTGGGTGACCAAGCTGAAGGGCTGGCAACCACCAGTAGTGAGGGCTTTGGTATCGATGCGATCCGCGGCATTGCAAATAACTACGGAATCATTATCTAGGCAACCGGGTTTTGTAAGCGGCTGAGGTAGAAAGCCTGCCCTTTAAAAGAAATAAGCCGTCACCTTTTCTGAGGTGGCGGCTTATTCGAAGTTTTATAGATTCATGTCTTATAGGCGGGCAGTGAGTTTCTGCGCGGCGTCGGCAAGCAGCGGGGCGTACTTCTCGGAGGGGGAAGGGCGGAAACGCTCGGCGGAACCGGACACGGAAATTACCGCGACGAGTGTGCCGGACGGGTCGAAGACTGGTGCAGAGATGGAGGCAAGACCTGCTTCGCGCTCTTCGATGGATTCGGAGTAGCCATTGCTGCGGGCCCTTTCGACGTCCTCGACACTGAAGGTTGCGTTTTCGATATCGATATCTTCGAAGGCGGCGAAGATGCGGGCGGCCGAGCCGGAAGTAAGGGGGAGTTGGCGGCCCACGGGAACCACGTTGTGCAGGCCGGACTCGGGCTCACGGGTGGCAATGCAGGTACGAGAACTGCCCGAGAGCTGATAGAGCTGCACGGATTCGCCAGTGTCTGCGAGCAGCTTGTCCATGATGGGTCCGGCTGCTTCGATGAGATGATCCCGATTGCCGGGGAGCGCGGGCCCGGCGCCCCATTTGCCATCCGGGGTACGGGTCAAGATGCGGTGAGCCTCTAGCGCGGTGGCGAGGCGGTGCGTGGTTGCCCTAGGTAGGCCGGTGGTTTCACAGAGCTCGTTGAGGTTGGACGGACGGTTGGCGGCTGCCATCATGATGGCGACGGCGCGATCTAAAACCTTGATTCCGGATATTTCGCTATATTCTCCCATATAATGAAATTTACGTTCCAATTCATGAGATTTCAAGCGGAGTGGTGAATATGTCGGAAAAACTGACTTTGGCTGAGAAAGTCTGGCGTGATCACGCAGTCCAAAAGGGAAGCGATGGCGCACCAGATCTCATCTATATCGACTTTCAACTCCTCCATGAAGTTACCAGCCCGCAGGCCTTCGATGGGCTGCGTTTGTCTGGCCGTCCTCTTCGCCACCCAGAGCTGCACCTGGCAACGGAGGACCATAACGTTCCAACCCGCAGGATTGCCACGGGAAATCTGCTGGAGATTAAGGACGAGGTCTCACGTACACAGGTCAAGACCCTCCGAGAAAATTGCGAAGAGTTTGGGGTGCGGCTGCATTCGATGGGCGAGGAGCAGCAGGGAATCGTCCACACCGTGGGCCCGCAACTTGGAATTACGCAGCCGGGTATGACCATCGTCTGTGGCGACTCGCATACCTCGACGCACGGTGCTTTTGGATCCGTCGCCATGGGCATCGGTACCTCCGAGGTTGAGCACGTTATGGCAACGCAGACGCTTTCTTTAAAGCCATTCAAAACCATGGCTGTAGAGGTAAACGGCGACCTGCCGGAAGGCGTGAGCGCGAAGGACCTGATTTTGGCCATCATTGCCAAGATTGGTACCGGCGGCGGCCAAGGCTACATCATTGAGTATCGCGGCGAGGCGATTCGCAACATGTCGATGGAAGCGCGGATGACCATCTGCAATATGTCTATCGAGGCGGGCGCGCGTGCGGGAATGGTCGCTCCGGACGAGACCACTTTTGAGTATGTGCGTGACCGCGAGTTTGCCCCAAAGGGCAAGGACTGGGAAGCCGCCGTGGCCTATTGGAAGACCCTTCCTACCGATGAGGGCGCGCATTTTGATGCGGTCGTGGAAATCGATGCTTCCGAGCTGTCCCCATTTGTCACCTGGGGCACCAACCCGGGCCAAGGCTTGCCATTGAGCGCAAATGTGCCAGACCCAGAGGATATTGGTGATGAGAACCTTAAGGCCGCAGCGCAAAAGGCTCTGGCCTATATGGATCTTGAGCCCGGCACGCCGCTGCGAGACATCAAGATCGACACCGTCTTCTTGGGCTCGTGCACGAATGCGCGAATCGAGGATTTGCGCGCGGCCGCCGCGGTGGTTAAAGGAAAACGCATCCATCCCGAGACAAACATGCTCGTGGTGCCTTCCTCTGCCTTGGTCAAGGCCCAAGCTGAAAAAGAAGGCCTCGACACGATTTTCAAGGACTTTGGCGCGCAGTGGCGTACGGCGGGCTGCTCCATGTGCCTGGGCATGAATCCGGATCAGCTAAAGCCGGGGGAGCGTTCAGCTTCGACCTCAAATCGCAACTTCGAAGGCCGGCAGGGCCCAGGCGGGCGAACTCACCTGGTTTCTCCCGCCGTGGCCGCGGCGACTGCGGTCTTAGGGCATCTGGCCAGCCCAGCAGACCTTAGCTAGGCCAATCCACCCGTTTCTAGATTCGGTACCAATATCAAACCCTATTTGGCAAAGAAGGCAACCACCATGGAAAAATTTTCTACCCATACCGGCATCGGCGTGCCGCTGCGTGCTTCCAATGTCGATACTGATCAAATTATTCCGGCCCGCTACCTAAAGTCCGTCAAGCGCACGGGCTTTGCCGAGGGACTTTTTTCAAATTGGCGCGCGGATGAAAACTTCGTGCTTAACCGTGAGCCTTTCTGCAACGGCTCGGTGCTTTTCGCCGGTCCCGACTTCGGTACCGGTTCATCGCGTGAGCATGCGGTGTGGGCGCTGCGGGACTTCGGTTTCAAGGCAGTATTTTCCTCGCGCTTTGCGGATATCTTCCGCGGCAACTCCGGCAAGGCGGGACTACTCACCGGCATCATGGCGCAGGAAGACATTGAGCTGATATGGAAGCAGCTGGAACAAAACGAGACTTCGGTAACGGTGGACCTGGCGGCGCGACGCTTAAGCGTTGGCGGCAGCCGGTATTCCTTCGACATCGATGACTACACGCGCTGGCGCCTCATGGAGGGACTCGATGACGTAGGGCTGACGCTGCGCAACGAAGACGCGATCACAGACTACGAAGACCGGCGTCCAACTTTTAAACCTTCTGTTGCTTCTTTTTGATAATTGCCAGTCACTTACCCCTGTTGCGTTAACAATCGGTAACAGGACTGATGTTTCTCTAGAAACCTTGCACGCGTCAGAATAGTCTGTGAGTCGTGACTCAAGAATTTGGAAACAATAACGGTTTTAACGCTAACGGTAACTACCCGAACGCTAACCAGAACGACCCGAACAATCCCTTCGGGCAGTCTGGCCAACCTGTTCAGGGCGGACAGCCTAATCCGGGCCTGCCTCCATATGGCGAGTACGGCGAGTACGGCGCACAGGGCGGCGCGGGTTATGCCGGTGCTGGCAACGCCCCTAATGGCAACCAGATGACTGGTCAGTTGCAGGGGCCGCCGCCAAGGTTAGATGCCGGCGACGCCATCGGACAGGGGTTTAAGGGCTTCTTCCGCAATCCTGGACCGTGGATTTTGGCACCGCTTGCGCACTTTGTCATCATGTTTCTGCTCGCGGGGGTAATAGTAGCAATCGTCGCGGGGCTAGCACCGAGCACTTCCGATCCTTCCGAAGCTGGAAATATTTTGGCACCGATTGGGGGCGTTTTCTGCGTAGTCTTCATGTTGTTCTATTGCTTTTGGATGACAGCAAACGTCTACAGAGCCGCCGCGAAAGAGACGGACGGCCAACGCGCGAGCTTTGGAGACTTCTTTAAAAGCGGAAATACCTTTGGCTTAATGGGTCACTACATCGTGGTCCAAATCATCGTGTATGTGGGCCTTATCCTGCTTATCATTCCGGGTTTGCTTGCCAGCTTCTTCCTCTCCTTCGTTCCATATATCAAGGCGGATAACCCAGAGATGAGTCTCGGCGAAACTTTCCGCACCTCCTTCAATCTGACCAAGAATAACGTTGGCCAGTCTCTCCTGTGCCTCATTGTGGGCGGATTGCTCGTTAGCCTCTTGGCCTGCATTCCAATCGTCGGGCTCTCGTTCGCCCTCGGCATCCAGGCATTCATGATGATGATTTTCTACAGGCAAGCCACTGGCCGCCCGGTTCACCGTTGGGTATAAAACGGCGAAAACCTAAAGAACTCGGATTCCTAAAATAGGATCCGAGTTCAATACGTTTTGCTAGCGAACTGGCAGCGCGCTAGCGAGGTAGTCAGCGCCGGTGAGCACGCCGTTGTTGAAGGAGAGCACCCACACCGAGCCCTTCTTGAAGCGAAGGTCTTCGAAGTCGGTCTTGAGGAACTGTGGCTTTAGGCTTTCGAGAATGCCGGGGATGGTTTCACCTTGGCTGACGATGACCGGCACGCCGCCCTTCGCCACCACCCGTTGGAAGGCTTGCTCGGCAGCTGCGGGGGACTTTTGCCAGCCCTCGTCCCCGAAGTCCTTGTTGACAGCAATGTCGAGCCCGAGTTCATCGGCAAGCGGCGCTGCGGTTTGCTGGCAGCGCTGTGGGCTCGCCGAGTAAATGGCGGTGGGGTGGTAGGGCGAAAGCATCGGAACGAGCATTTCTGCTTGGCGACGCCCCTTTTTATCCAACGGGCGCAGATTATCGTCACCCTCCCAGTTACGACGCTGATGGGCGCGTGCATGGCGCACATAGAGGACGCGGGTGGTGGGAGCCAAGCGCAGGCGCTTCTTGGCCTTAGTTAAAACGTCAGTATCGACGTCATAGGTAAGCAGCTCGCAGGCCTCATCGATGGGCAGCCAGCGCAGCTCATCGGTTTCGCTATTGTCTCCGAAGCTGCCTTTAAGATACTGGGCCAACCAGTAGTAGACCACCTTCGTGCGGCCTTGGACTGGATAGGTGACCTTGCCGATGAGCTTGCCAAGCTTGACGTCATAGCCAGTCTCTTCCAGGATCTCGCGCGCCGCCGTGGTGGGCAGGGACTCACCTGGATCGACCTTGCCCTTAGGCAAAGACCAATCGTCGTAATGGGGGCGGTGGATTACCGCTACCTCGGGATCCTGCGGATTGCCACGCCACAGCACGGCGCCGGCTGCCAAGGTCGTGCGCTTGAATTCTTTGGCGGGATCGGTAGGAATTTCCTGATGACGGCCCGAGATGAAGACCTCAGACTTTGCGTCTTTGTCTGTCTCATGCATGTTTTTTGCCTTGGGCATTTCGCTCCTTAACAGATGGCTGCGCAGCTTATTTTTAACTATCTTGCGCTCTTTGGGCGCGCTTTGCATCCGCACGCGCCGGTTCTTCGCATTCGGTTAGCTGAATATTATTTCACTTACCCCCAGTTGGCCCGCAAGCTGAAAAGCTTGTCTTTTGTGCGGGTCGGTTGGGCTAATCTAGGTATGTTGCACGAGATACGCAAAGGGGAGAGCTAATGCAAAAGGTTGCAGTAATGGGCGCGGGTTCTTGGGGAACCACCTTGGCGAAAGTCTTCGCTGATGCGGGAAGCGAGGTCCACTTGTGGGCGCGCCGCCCCAAGCTGGCTGAGGATATTAATACGACGCATATCAACCCTGATTACTTGCCGGGCCTCGAGCTGCCCTCGGGCCTTATCGCGACGTCGGATGCCGCAGCGGCGCTCGACGGTTCCGACATCGTGATTTTCGGTGTGCCCTCGCAGACCTTGCGCAGCAACTTGGAAAAGTGGGCGCCCTTGCTGCCTTCTGATTCCACCTTGGTGTCTATCTCGAAGGGCGTGGAGGCAGCAACTCTAAAGCGCATGAGCGAGGTCATCGCTGATGCAACTGGTGTCGACGAATCGCGCATCGCAGTACTTTCCGGCCCGAACCTGGCTAAAGAGGTAGCGGAGGAGCAGCCGGCGGCCACCGTCATCGCGTGCGTCGATGAGGAGCGCGCAAAGGCTGTCCAGCATGCTGCGGCCGCACCGTATCTGCGCCCATATACCAACACCGATGTCATTGGTGCCGAGATTGGTGGTGCCTGCAAGAACGTCATCGCCCTCGCCTGCGGCATGGCCTCTGGTCGTGGCTTGGGCAATAACACTCTGGCCACGATCATCACCCGCGGTCTTGCGGAGATCACTCGCCTCGGCGTGGCTTTGGGTGCTGACCCGTTTACTTTCTCTGGACTTGCTGGCATGGGTGACCTCGTGGCCACCTGTAGCTCGACCCTCTCGCGTAACCGCACCTTTGGCTACCGCTTGGGCCAGGGCGGCACGTTGGAAGAAGCCAAGGCTGCGACGAATGGCCAAGTGGCAGAAGGCGTTATCTCCTCGGATTCGATTTTCCGGCTGGCTCAGCAGGTGGGCGTCGAGATGCCTATTACCCAAGCGGTCTACGGAGTTTGCCACCGCGGCGTCGACGTCGAAGACATGATCGTCGCGTTGATGGGGCGTTCAAAGAAGTCGGAATAGTGCGAGGGTAAAGTTTGCCGTTATGAGCGAAAAGATCCGTGTAGCCGTTGTATATGGCGGTCGTAGTTCCGAGCATTCTGTCTCTTGTATTTCCGCAGGCGCGATCATGAATCACCTTGACCCTGCGAAGTACGAGGTGGTGCCTATCGGAATTACTAAGGAAGGCCAGTGGACGCCGGGAACCACCGAAGGCCTAGAAATCATCGATGGCGTTATGCCAGAGGTGACCTTGGGCGATGAATTGGCGTTGTCCCTAAACCCAGCCACCAAGGGCCGTTTCCACAACGTCACTCAGCACAACCACTATGCGGAAGTCGATGTCATCATCCCGGTTCTGCACGGACCATATGGCGAAGACGGCACCGTACAGGGGCTGTTTGAGCTTTCCGATATTCCTTATGTGGGCACCGGCGTACTGGCTTCTTCGGCCGGCATGGACAAGGAATTTACCAAGAAGCTGCTCAAGGCAGAGGGCCTGCCGGTAGCGCCCGAGGTGGTGCTCAAGGAGCGTACCGAGTTGACCGAGGAAGAAAAACAGGAACTGGGGCTGCCGGTCTTTGTAAAACCTGCACGTGGTGGCTCTTCCATCGGCGTTTCCAAGGTCAGGGATTGGGCGGATTTCCCGCACGCAGCCGAGGTGGCCTTCGAAAGCGATGGCAAGGTGCTCGTCGAGCCCGAGATCGTGGGTGCTGAGGTAGAAATCGGTGTACTGGAGTATGCGGATGGCTCCATCATTGCCTCGGTTCCAGCACAGCTCAATGGCATCGAGGAGGCCGACGAAGGCTTCTATGGCTTCGATGCCAAGTACATCGATGAGGGCGTGAGTGCACAGATTCCGGCCCCGCTTGCAGAAGACCTAACCAAGACTTTGCGAGAGACCGCCATCGCAGCTTTCCGCGCACTGGGCTGCGAGGGCATTAGCCGCGTGGACTTTTTCATCACCGAAGATGCTTTCTACATCAACGAGATCAACACCTTCCCGGGCTTTACCCCGATCTCCATGTATCCACAGGTATTTGCCGCCACCGGCGTCGATTACGCAGCGCTTCTCGACGCTTTGGTAGACAACGCTCTCGCTCGCGCGAAATAATCCTCGCTATTGGCCAGGGGTGTGCTTGGCCAAAGTATCGCTCATGCGCACCAGCGCAGAGTTAGCGACGTCTTGGGGCGCGAACAAGGCTAAGTCGTTCGCGCGGCCTAGGGCGAACCAGGTTCCGCCGGTAGTTCCCTCGGCCAAGGTGGTGTCTTCGAACCAAGGCACATCGTTTACTTGCTGGAGCTGTACACCCGGTTTGTAGTTTTCGGGTTCGCCGACGCCGCAGCGCACCACGATGTCTTCTCGGCCTTCCGCGCTCCAGACATAGGTGTTTTTTGCCTTGACATCACTGCGGCGGGTGTAGCCATCCGCGATGTGCTCCGGCAGTGCCTTTTCCAAAGGGGCACACATCTTGTCCGGGCCGTCGGCAAGCTGCGAAAGCGGTGCAGGGCGCGGCTCGTGGTGCTCCTTGCGCAGCGGCTCGAGCGTCTTATCCAAACCGGTGGGACGCTCATCGTTGAAGGTGGTCACCGCTACCACAGGGCTGCGATCGGTGTTGTACCACGTGGTGAGGTTGGAGCCTGGGGTCATGTCTTTGACCTTGAGCCAGGCATCGCCGTCGATGTCCTCGGTCTGGGAGTAGGCGGTGTACTGATAAGGCAGGTTGGCGCCGCAGCGCAAGCTGACCGACTCGGAGGAAAGTTTTGCCCACGCAGCGGCGCCTGCCGGAACCGGCTCGGCGATTTCGGCTCGGGGCTGGCCCATGAACTCCTCGGGCGCTGCCGCGACGACGGACTTACACTCCGCGGAGTTAGCGTCGTCTGATTGAATGGGGGACAGCGCAACTGGTGCTTTGGCCGTGTTTTCGAAGTAGAACTTCGCGCCAAAAATAACCGCGAATACCATCGCAATGGATAGTCCAAGTGAGATAAATACGGCGGTGCGGTTAAATTGGTTGGTCATAAGCGTTCATCCTAACGCGTAAAGCAATGTCAGCATTAACCTCCCGTTGAGAAAGGCCATCGTGCATTTGTCGCATACCCTCGGGCAAGCAGGCGAGCAACATGTCATCGGTGAAATCGTAGCCGCGGCGCCCAGCGCGCTAAACGGCGATGACGCCGCCGTCATGTTCCCGGATCCGCCGAACTCACGCACGGTGGCTTGCACCGACATGATGGTGGAGGGCAGGCATTTCCGCCGTGACTGGTCCACTCCGATGGAGGTGGGCCAGAAAGCGATTCTGCGCAACTTTGCCGATATCGAGGCGATGGGCGCGCGTCCCACTGCAGCGTTGCTCGCGATTGCGGCGCCTACGGAGACCCACGTGTCCTTCGTGCGCGGTATTGCGGAAGGCATCGCCCAGCGTTGCGCCCTTTATAACGCAGAGCTGGTTGGCGGTGACCTCACGCGCGGTTCACAGCTGGTCATCACCGTCACCGCAATTGGCACGTTGGGCGGAAGCCAACCCCCATTGACCCTGGGTGGGGCACGAGCGGGGCAGAAGCTGGTCAGCCACGGCAAGATTGGTTACTCCGCGGCGGGGCTTGCGTTGCTGCAGGAATATGGGCGCGACCTACCGCCCGAGCTCTCGGAGCTATGGCCGCTTATCGACGCCCACTGCAATCCCTCGCTCAAACCAGGCCGCGGCGTAATCGCCCGCGCCACGGGGGCTACCGCCATGACGGATAACTCGGATGGCCTCGTGCCAGATATCGCGGGTGTGGCAAAGCGCTCCAACGTGCACATCGACTTGCACTCCACCGCCATTGCTCCTGACGCTTTGCTCACTGAAGCCGGTGTGGTCTTGGGCGTTGACCCATGGGAATGGGTGCTCACAGGCGGCGAGGACCATACCTTGGTGGCTACCACCAACAAGGAAGCGCCATCGGGGTTCCGCGTCATCGGCACCGTCAACCGCGGCACTGGGCTGACCGTGGATGGTAAGAAGCCGAGGTATGACGCTGGCTGGCAGAGCTTTTAAAGCAGCGAGGAATTTTCAGGGGAGGAAATGATGACTGCGCCGTACTCGCAACTTTTTGATACCTCGGTAATCGATAGCTCGTGGTTGCCGGTCTTGGCGCCGGTACTAGAAGAGCACCTGCCTGCCATCGAGCAGCAATTGCAGCAGCTGCCGGAAGATGGATTCCTGCCAGCGGCCGAAAATGTCTTTGCTGCCTTTCGCGTGCCTTTGCCCGAAGTGCGCGTGCTCATCGTGGGGCAGGACCCTTATCCCACGCCAGGACATGCGGTAGGTCGGTCTTTTGCCACGGCACCTGGGGTTAAACCGCCGCGTTCCTTGCACAACATCTACAAAGAGTTAAGCGAGGACGTAGGCGTTGCCCCGCGCGAAGACGGTGACTTGCGCGCTTGGGAGTCCCAGGGAGTCATGCTTTTAAATCGCGTGCTCACGGTGGCACCGGGTGAGGCGGGCTCGCATCGTAAGCTCGGCTGGCAGGCCATCACGGAGGCTGCAATCCGGGCGCTCAACCGGCAGCCGATGGTGGCCATCTTATGGGGCAATGACGCCAAGGCCTGCGCGAAGTTCTTGCCGGACGTGCCGACTATCTCTTCGGCGCATCCTTCGCCTCTTTCTGCACGCCGAGGATTCTTTGGCTCACGGCCGTTTTCGCGCGCTAATGAGCTTTTGCGCGACCAGGGCGCGCCGGATGTCGACTGGCACTTGTAAACTATTCGGCATGTCATATCCGAGTTCGTTAGATGCCCGTGGTCTTCATAACTGGGCGATCCGAACTGTTGGTGAACTTTCCCACCGACGCGCTGAAATCAATGCGCTTAACGTATTCCCGGTTCCAGATTCCGATACCGGCTCCAACATGGCCCACACCATGGAGGCTGCACTCGAGCAGGTGGAAAAGGGAGGCGACGTAGCCGAGGCACTTGCCATCGGTTCCGTGCGCGGCGCCCGTGGCAACTCCGGCATGGTGTTATCCCAGGTGCTGCGCGGCATCGCGGATACCACGGTTGATTCCCGCGTGGATGGCCAGACTTTTGCGTCTGCTTTGAGCCTCGCAGTGCAGCTGGTGGAACGCGCCATTGCGCGTCCGGTGGAGGGCACGGTCATTTCGGTCTTGCGTGCGGCGGCAGCTGCGGCTTCCGCGTCTGCTGAGCAGCCTGGCAAGCAATTCCACGACATCGTGGTCGAAACCATCACTGCCGCCCGCACTGCACTGTCCAAGACCCCTTCGCAGCTTGCTGTACTGCGCGAGGCCGGTGTGGTCGATGCTGGCGGTACCGGGTTCGTCATCCTGCTTGAGGCCTTGCTGGCTGAGATCGAGGGCGGCGCGGTGCGCGAGGCCGAACACGAAGACGAGGTTGAGGCCGAGCTCGAGGTGGTCTTCTTCTTCGAAGGGGACCTGGACGCACTTGGTGAAAAGATAGGTGAGCATGGCAATAGCCTCGTCATTGCCCGCGCCACTGAGAACTCCGGCTCGGTACACATTCATACCCGTGAGGCCGGCCCTGTAATCGAGATGGCCTTCGGCTCCGGCGTGGTAAGCAACCTGCGCTTGGAAGTACTGCCGGAGGCAGCAGACGAACCCGTAGCGGAAGTGTCATCCCGGCGCATCTTTGCGGTAGCGCCGGCAGGCCCGGTCGCAGCACTTTTTGAAACCGTAGGCGCCAGGATTGTACGCCCAGGCGAACAAGTCACGGTTTCGCAACCGCAGGATATTTACCTGCCCAACGGCTTTGAGGGCGATGCCGGAGAGGCCCGCGTGGTGCCCACTGAGTCTTTGGTTGCAGGCCTGGCGGCAATCTCCGTCTATGAGCCGGATAATCCTGACACCGATTCCATGGTTTCTGTTATGCGGGATGCCGCGCGTTCCATGCGCGTGGATAAACCTGCGCATGAAGACGCTGAATCTATCTTGGTCAAAAGCCGTGAGATGTTGGCTGCCGGGGGAGAGCAAGTCACCGTCCTCACCAGCCTTAAGCTGGATGATGATTACCTGTCTGAGGCACTCGAGGTGGAGGTCGTTGCCATCCATGTTGAGGGCATCAAGACTGAGATCGGAGTGGAGTAAGCATGCTGGGATGGCGGGACGAGCGGGAGTTGAAAGAGATCTTGCCGGCCAAAGACGCCACCAAAATCAAAAAGGCATTTGGGTACACCACCTGCGGCGAGCTGCTCAGCCACTATCCGCGTGACTACATCCGCCACAACAAAGAGGTAGGCCTGGGCGGTGCCAACGAAGGCGATTATGTCACCGTCACCGGCCAGGTGGTGCGTCTGCAGCAGCGGAACACCGGCAAGACCTTCTTGCTCACGTTATCGATGGATAACGGGATCACCGCCACCTTCTTCAACGCGCATTATCTCACCCGCGTGCTGCGCCAAGGCATGCGCTTGATGCTAAGCGGCAAGCTGAAGTTCTACCGCGGGCAGTCGCAGCTTCAACATCCTGACTTCGTGGTTATCGATGCAGGCGGTGCAGGTAGCGCGAGCAACGCGCTTTACGACGCAGCGCCTTCCGCAAGCAGCGGCGGCAAGGTTACGGCTACTGGCTCGCTGCGTAACCTCTCGCAGTTCGGGCAACTGGAATCTTTGCTTGAGCGCGAGTGGATTCCCATTTATCCCGCCAGCGGCAAGGTGACCTCGTGGTACATCATGGGCGCTATCCACATGGTGCTGGAGAATACTCCGGCGATCCCCGAGCCGCTGGACTACCGGATGATGGTGGAACTTGACCAAGCCATCCGTGAAGTCCACGAGCCCACAGCGGCTGGCCCGGAAAGAGCTATTCAGCGTTTGAAGTACAACGAGGCTTTGTCCATTGGCCTCGTCATGGCCCTGCGCCAACGCGACTTCAAGGCGCGTACCGCCGTGGCGATGCCTTCCATCTTGGACGGCTACCGTGATGGGCTGCTAAGCAACCTGCCCTTCGAACTAACGGCAGGGCAGCGTAAGGTCATCGCGGAAATCGACGAAGACCTCTGTGGCACACTGCCCATGATGCGCCTGCTGCAGGGCGAGGTTGGTTCCGGAAAAACCATGGTGGCTACGTGTGCGATGTTGCAGGCGGTCGATGCCGGGAAACAGGCGGCACTGCTCGCACCGACTGAGGTGCTGGCGGCGCAGCACGGGGCGTCGATAAGCGCGAGCGTGCCCGATGGTGTCAAGGTCACCGTCCTGACCGGCTCCCTGCGCACCGCGGAAAAGCGGCAGGCATTGCTGGACATTGTCTCCGGCGAGGCCGACATCGTCATCGGCACGCACGCTATTATTCAGGACTCCGTTGAGTTCTTCGACCTAGGTCTCGTGGTAGTAGACGAGCAGCATCGCTTCGGCGTGGAGCAGCGCGATAGCCTGCGCTCGAAAACTCGAGAGGGCACGAGCCCACACATGCTGGTCATGACGGCAACGCCGATTCCGCGCACCATCGCCATGACTGTCTTCGGTGACTTGGCGGTATCTACCCTGCGCGAGCTGCCTGGCGGGCGCAAGCCCATCCAGTCCAGCGTGGTTCCGGAATGGGCACCAGCCTGGGTGCAGCGTGCTTTAGCGCGCATCCGTGAGGAGGTGCAGGCTGGCCACCAGGCCTATATCGTCTGCCCGCGCATCGAGGGAGAAGGTGGCGTACTCGAGGTGGCGTCCCAACTCCAGGCCGGACCGCTACGTGACCTTAAACTCGACGTTCTGCATGGTCGCATGAACGATAAAGATGAGGTCATGTCGCGCTTTGCGCGGGGTGAAACAGATGTGTTGGTCTCTACGACCGTCATCGAGGTCGGCGTTGACGTGCCCAATGCCACGGTGATGCTCATTCGCGAGTCCGAGAACTTTGGTGTCTCGCAGCTGCATCAGCTGCGGGGCCGCGTTGGCCGCGGCGGCAATGCTTCCATCTGTCTGTTCCATACCACCGCGGCGGAAAACACGGGCTCTTTTAAACGCATCATGCAGATTGCGGACACCACCTCAGGCTTCGAGTTGGCGGAGATTGACCTGCAACAGCGCCACGAGGGAGACATCCTGGGCACCCTGCAATCGGGAACCCAGCGCTCGCTGCGCCTGCTGGACTTGGCCCATGACCGCGACATCATTGAGCGCACGCACGATGATGCGTACCGTTTAGTGCAGCGCAACCCAGAATTGGCGGTGGAATTAACCCGGAACATGACCGAGAGCGAGCAGGAATACCTAGAAAAGAACTAATCTAGAGCCCATGAACATTTGCGCACCTTTTGCCGGCACTGTGCGTTTTCACGTGAGCGTGGGCCAAGAGGTCTCTGCGGGAGATGCCATCGCTACCGTGGAGGCCACCAAACTAGAAGCTCCCGTCGTAGTCCCGGGACGTGGAGTGGTGGATAAGTTGTGTACTGAAGACTTTGCCGCAGTCTATGGCGGTGACGTACTAGCGATTATTGGGGAGGCACGATGACCAGAATTATCGCCGGAGAAGCCCGCGGGCGCAGCATCAAGGTGCCAGAGTCCGGCACGCGCCCTACCGCGGACCGCGCACGCGAGGGCCTTTTTTCTTCGTTGAATGTGCGCTGGGGTTTTGCTGATAGCCGCGTGCTGGATTTGTTTGCCGGCTCTGGTGCCTTGGGACTGGAGGCAGCTAGCCGCGGCGCGGAGGAAGTCGTTCTGGTGGAATCCAACCCGGCGGCAGTGAAGGTGATCAAGCACAACGTGGGCGTCGTCAAGCACCCGCGCGTGGACGTACGCGAGATGAAGGCCTCTACGTACCTGGCCACCGCACCGCGCGGTTACTTTGACATGGTGTTGGCAGACCCACCTTATGCTTTCGACGATGTGCAGGGCCTGCTGGAGGCCATTGAGCCCGTGCTTGATGATGCAGCGATTGTCGTCATCGAGCGTCACGTAGACAGCCCAGAACCGCAGTGGCCCGAAGGCTTTGAGCCCACCGGCCAGAAGCTCAAGAAGCGCACATTTGGTATAGCGCGCTTTGATATGGCCATCTACCACCGTCCGGATGCAAGCGGGGAGTAAAGGAAAACCTATGCCGACTAAAGCAGTATGCCCGGGTTCTTTCGACCCCATTACCTTGGGCCACGTGGACATCATCAACCGAGCGGCGGCGATGTTCGACGAAGTAACCGTGTTGGTCACCGGCAACCCGGATAAGCCTTCCGGCCTATTTAGCGTGGAAGAGCGCGTGCAGTTTATTCGTGCGACTTTCGACGAGCACATCAAGGTCGATTATTGGTCCGGCCTGCTCGTGGACTACACCACGGAACACGGCGTGGACACACTGGTCAAGGGGCTGCGCTCCTCCTTGGACTACGAATACGAGCTGCCGATGGCGCAGATGAACCGCCGTCTTTCCGGCATCGATACGGTCTTCTTGCTCACCGATGAAAAGTACGGCTACATCAGCTCCTCGCTGTGCAAGCAGGTGGCCAAGTTTGGTGGGGACGTCACGGGCATGTTCCCAGCGCACGTGGGCCGCGCAGTGGTGGAGAAGTACGCCCAATGATTGCAATCCCACTCGCGATCCTACTGACCGTGACGTTGGGCTCTTGCCTGCAACGAGTCTCCGGCATGGGGCTTGGACTCGTCGGCGGACCTACTTTGACGCTGCTTCTAGGCCCAGTCCAGGGCATCATGGTCATCAACGTGCTGGCGGTGGTCAACGCGATGCTGACCACGTATTCGATGCGTGCCAACGTGGACTGGGGCAAGTTCTTGCGTATTGCGCCGGTGATGGTGCTGGGCGCAATCCCGGCGGCCTTGCTGGTGGCTAATATCGACTCGGCCGCCTTGCTGGTCTTGGTGGGCGCGGCCCTGCTCATCGCACTGGGCGTGGTGACCTTTGGCAAGCGCTTCGTGCCGGAAATGCACGGCCTTGGCCCCTCCCTGTCAGCGGGTGTGCTCGGCGGTTTCACAAACACGCTAGCTGGTGTAGCCGGCCCCGTTATTACCGTTTATGCGCAGGCGGCGCGCTGGCCGCAGGCGGTCTACGCCGCTACGTTGCAGCCTTGTTTCATCGTGGGCGGTCTATTCTCAGTGAGCACCAAGTTGGCCGTGGGTGCGGGCGGATTCGGTGATGTGACGTGGCTAATTTGGCCAGCCGGCGTCATTGGCATGTTCCTCGGCATCGCCACGGGCACACGTATTGCGCGCCACGTGCCGCGCGAGAAGGCACGCATTCTTTCTTTGACCGTGGCTTCCCTGGGCGCAGTCAGCGCTTTGATTCGTGGCCTGATTAGTCTCTAAACGGGGACGGAGGCCTCTCAGTCTCCCCTTAGCTTTCTGATTCCTCGACCGCGTGAGCGAACTCGTTGAAGCGGTCCAGGGTGCTAAGAAGCGCGTCTTGGGCGGCGATGACCGCGAGGTTCAACGCGTGGAAAAGCTGCTCGTCGTTCATGCCCGCGGTGGTGACGAAGGTGGCGTCGCCACGCAGTTCCACGGTGTTTTCTTCGCTCCGGCCCACGAGTGCGCGGCCGTCGAAAGCAGAAGCGTTGTGCTCGTTGGCGATGACGTGGAAGACGGGGGAGACATCCTCGTAGGAAAGGGTGGTGGGCAGGAGGCACTCCAGCTTCACCAAATCTTCCGCCGCGCTGATGACCCACTTCAAGTTATTAAGGTGAGCACTCAAGGAATCCGGATAGTCCGGGTTATCCTCCGGAGACATGTTCATCTCTGGGGTGCTGAGTTGCTCGCGCACGCGCTTTAGCGTTACTGCAGGAAAATCAGGCTGGCTAAACAAATCAAAAGGCAATGCGTTCGGGGTAGACATTGTTAGCTGCGACCTTTCTTGTTTGCTGCCTTATTGTTCCACTTAGCTGCCTGCGGGAAAGCTTCGCCCACGGCGTCGAAAGCCATGGCGAAGCTGTCCAGGGCGCTTAAAACAAAGCTTCCCAACTGGTTTAGGCTAAGACCCATACCGATACCCATCGCGCGGTTGGCGCAGATGGCGATCTCTTCTTCCTCCTGCTTGGCGCCCGTGCCAGTGCCTTTCGGACGGAAGTCATAGCTTAAGGTTGGCGCGGACATGTTCCAATTGAATTCCGCAAGGAATGCGCCAACCTTTTCTTCCGCGCTTGCCGGGAGGCGACCTTCCCACACCGCGAAGGCACTTAAGGTGTCATCCTCGATGTCGAAGTGGATGGTGATGTGTGGCAAACCAGTCTGCAGTACCAAGCCTTCGCCGCCGTCAGCGGCAGCGTCCTCCCGGGCGGGGTCTTCGATTTTGTCGAGTAGGACGTAATCGGCCTCGAGCTGCTCGAAGAGCTCTGCGAGCCGGTGAATGTTGACTTCAGAGATGGACTGGTTGGTCACAACGCACGCTTTCTAGAGGTGTTTCGCGGAGTTAAAGGAGCGCTATTCGCTGGCGGGGCTGGCCTCGCCGGCCTGGGCTGCGGTTTCGGAACCGAGCTTGGCCATCTCCTCTGCGGAGGCAACCATTGCGTCTTGGGCACCAATGACACCGTCGACTGCGCCCTTTAAAGCAGCGGTCAACTGATCATCGGAGAGGCCAGCGGCGCAAGGAATATCGCGCTCGGTACGTACGACAAGCAGGTTCTCGTGCTCGGAGATAACGGCACGTGCGCCGAAAGCGACGGAGTTGATCTGGTTTGCGGCTAGGAACAGGCCAGCATCGGCCTGGGTGTAGACGGCGTCGGTTGGCACATCGCAGCGCACGATGGCGACGGAATCCAGAACCGCGAACAGGCAAGGCAGGCCGTTCAAGTTAGCGGTAGCGGCATCGTCGCGGCCTTCGACCTTGGTCAACTCGATGTCGAAGGTCTGCATTGCGCTAATGATGCGGTCGAGCGTGACCTGCGGCTGAGCATAAGCTTGATTAGTCATTTTCGTGTTCCTCCCAGGTGACGAGTTGCGGGTACTGCTGCTCAATCCAAGCGAAAGACTGCAGGATGGCGTCCAAGGTGGACATAACGAAAGCGCCCAGCTGGTTGCGGGAAGCACCGTGGGTGGTGTCCAGCTCGCGCACGCCGGAGACCGCCAAGGTATTTTCCGGGCCTTCGAAGAAGCGGAAGGTCGGCGCAAAGTGGTTCTGGTTCCACTGGTTAATGTGCATCAGAAGGTTCGGGCCCTCAGATGCCGGAATGGTGCCGCGCCACACGGAATCGGCGGTGATGGCGTTCTCGCGCAGCTGGAATGCGATGGCTGCGTTCGAGAAACCAGTGCGCAGCATCTTGACGGTCTTTTCTTCAGAAACTGGCTGTTCTTCGATGCGGTACTCCAACTTCTCAGAGTCGAAGATTTCCGCAATGCGCTCGAGCGTCACTGGCTCGATAGGGGTATCGGGCAAGATGGTTGGTTGACCATCGGCTTGATCAGTCACTGAAAATAATCCTCACGTTGTTTACATGGTGAATAAATCGGAATCTTGATCAAGGCTACCGGAGCCGGGATGCGTGCCTGCTAGTTGGCCGCCCGCGTGGCGGGAGTCCACAACTCCTCGCCGCCTAGTTCGTGTGCAAGCGCGGCTGCGACTGTGGAGTAACGGAAAGTGTGTCCGAGCTCGTTCAGGCGGGCCGGGATGACCTTCTGGTTAGCCAGGGCGAGCTCGCTTGCGCCCTCCTTGCCCAAGAGCAGCGCCGGGCCGAAGGTTGGAATAGGCACGATCGCTGGGCGCTTGAGCTCCTCACCTAGTGCATGGACAAAATCCTTGTTAAGGACCGGGGTAGGCGAGGTGGCGTTGACTGGGCCATCAAGTTGCGAATCGATTGCTGCGCGGAAGTAGATATCAGTCAGGTCATCCATGGCGACCCAGCTGTACCAGAATTCGCCCTTGCCAAACGCGCCGCCGAGTCCTGTAGAAAACAGCGCCCGTAAAAGCGGTAGCAAGCCGGAATTGCCGGAGAGGGCGATTCCGGTGCGAACATTGACCACACGCTTTCCGGCCTCCCGGGCAGGTTCGCAGGCGCCCTCCCAATCACTGACCACGTCAGCCAAGAAGCCGTCACCGCGACTGGACTCTTCAGTCAGCTCGGTATCGCCCCGGTCGGTGCCGTAGATGCCGATTGCCGATGCACAGACCATTGCCTTAAGCTCAGGCGTTGCGGCGGCAACCTCAGCGAGCAGCTGTGTCGGGTCCACGCGAGAATCCCGTATGTCTGCCTTATGGGTGGCGTTGAAGCGGCCGAAAATGGGTTCGCCGGCCAAATGAATAAGGACGTCGACGCCCTCCAAGAGATCCGGCGCTGGCAGGTTCGGGCGCCATTGGCGCTGGCCGGGCTTCGGGGTATTACGCACCAGCTGGATAACCTGGTGTCCTGCCGTGGTCAGCTGCGCGGTGAGCTTTCGTCCCACACCGCCACGGGAGCCAGTGATGGCGAAAACCAACGGGCGGACATTGTTCGAAGAATCGACGGCCGGTGCCGTAGCGTGGGTGCCAAGGTCGCGCAGACGGTTCAAAAACTGGAAGTCCTCGATGAGCTGGTGTTGGCGGTAAGCAAACACGGAGTTGACGGCCCATGCCGGAATGCGGGTGTCGACGGTGTCGGTGATTTGGGTAGCGCCAGCATCGTTATCGGAACCGGTAGTGGCATCGGCAAAGAGATGGTGATGGCGCCATGTGGCCCAGGAGCGCATGGGAGCGTTGAGGCAAACGTCGCTGAAGCTGACGTTGGTTTGGAAGCGTGAAAGGTCGTGGCGGGCAACCCACTTGAGGCCGCCCGGCAGGCCCAGTATCGAGGTGCCATCAGCCAAGGATTCTGTCTGCTTTAACGGGGTCATGAAAGTAAAAGGAGGAGTAAGGCGCGCTAGTGCGCCGCGACGGGTATGCCATTGCCATACCTGCTCGCGTGGGGCTGGAACTTCGTGTTTGGCCGAAAAGCTCACGTGGTTTTGGTCTTCCTCTCCTTATATCTATGCCGATCGCGCAGGATATTGATGCCGACTGTACGGGACAAGAATTCAGCGGATTTAGGTGCCAGTACGGCGGACTCATGGGGAGCCCAAATACTTTTTATTCCCTAAACATTAACAATTGGGCGAGAAGCGCCGCAGTTCAACCGGAACTAGTGTGCAGGCTCACACCTGCGAGCGGGGTTGGGTAGGCTGCGCTGACCGCCGCGATACGTGAAAAGGTCGGCGAAATTGAGATCGTTGCTACTTGTGGGGGTAGTAGCTGAATGAAACGACTTCGAGGAACTATAGGTTGATGCTAAAATCATCGTTGTCCATGTGAGCAACCACGTTGCTCGGACGCTTGAGGCAATTTTCCGCCCACGGTGGGCGCAAAGTTACTTCATTCCCATTTACCGGCATCCTTTAAAGACCGCACTGTGAGGCGGGGAAGGAGGTCACGATGAGTGGAATTGACACCAACGCGGAGTCTAACGAGCTGTTGAGCTCTGATGACGTCGCGCGCACTGTCGCACGCATCGCGCACCAGATCATTGAAAAGACGGCGCTCGACTCTGAGAACGCAACTCGGGTCGTACTCCTTGGCATTCCCTCTGGTGGCGTGCCATTGGCTCAGCGTCTTGCACAAAAAATTGCGGAATTTTCCGGCGTAGAAATCCTATGGGGATCCCTAGACATCACGCTCTATCGCGACGATCTCCACAACAAGCCGCACCGCGCATTGCAGCCCACCAAAATTCCGAACGGTGGTATCAACGGCGCGACCGTCATCCTGGTCGATGACGTCCTATATTCCGGCCGCTCCATTCGCGCTGCACTTGATGCGCTGGCCGACGTTGGCCGTCCGGAAATCATTCAGCTCGCAGTCCTCGTGGACCGCGGCCATCGCCAGCTGCCGATTCGCGCAGACTACGTCGGCAAAAACATTCCAACGGCACGCGACGAAGATGTCATCGTCTACAACGCCGAAATTGATGGCCGGGACGCGGTAGTCCTGACCCGCAAGACCGCGGAGGCTTAAAATGAAGCACCTACTTTCCATCGCTGATCTCAACAAAGACGAAATCGTTGGCCTGCTCGATGAGGCAGACCGTTTCCACGAAGCGCTTGAAGGCCGGGAAGTAAAGAAGCTTCCGACCCTTCGCGGACGCACCGTCTTTACCTTGTTCTATGAAAACTCCACTCGTACCCGCTCTTCTTTTGAGACGGCGGGTAAGTGGATGTCCGCAGACGTCATCAACCTGTCGACCTCGACGTCGTCAGTGAAAAAGGGCGAGTCCTTGAAGGACACCGGCCTCACGCTTAGCGCTGTCGGTGCGGATGCCATCATCATTCGCCATGCATCGTCTGGTGCGCCGCAGCAGCTGGCGGGTTGGGTAGCGCCTAACGGCGATGGCCCTTCCGTTATTAACGCCGGCGATGGTGCACATCAGCACCCAACGCAGGCGCTTCTCGACGCCGTGACTATGCGCCAGCGCCTTGGCATCAAGGGCGGCAACTTCTCTGGGCTCAAGGTCAAGATTGTGGGTGACTGCCTGCACTCCCGCGTGGTTCGCTCGAACGTTGACCTTCTTAACGCCCTCGGTGCGGAAGTCACCCTGGTGGCTCCGCCTACTCTTCTCCCATTCGGCGTCGATACCTGGCCGGTTAAGGTCTCCTATGACTTTGATTCCGAGCTGGCCGATGCAGACATCGTCATGATGCTGCGCGTTCAGGCAGAACGCATGAACGGCGGCTTCTTCCCATCGCACCGCGAGTACGCGAACCTTTATGGCCTGTCCAAGGCGCGCGCCGCAGCCATGAAGAAGGATGCAATCGTAATGCACCCGGGCCCAATGCTGCGCGGTATGGAAATCAACTATGCCGTCGCCGACTACGACAAGGCTGCGGTTCTGCAGCAGGTAAACAACGGCGTATACGCCCGCATGGCGGTGCTGTTCACACTGTTGACCAATGGCGAACACGCCGGAATCTAATTCAGCCGGAATTAAGAAAAGGGAAGAGAGTAAGAGGAAATGACTAACTATCCAGAAACCGGCCGTCTTTCTGCCGCTGCGGAAAAGCGTTTGCTGATTAAGAATGTGCGCCCATATGGCGAGGGTGAGCCGGTACAGGTGCTCATCGCCGACGGTGTCATTGCGGATATGGGCGCTGACCTTGAGTCAAGCGCGCAGTTCGATGAGGCAATCGACGCCGAAGGCAACGTGCTGCTGCCGGGCTTGGTCGATATGCACGTGCACCTGCGCGAGCCAGGCCGCGAGGACACTGAGACCATCGAAACCGGTTCCCGCGCTGCTGCCAAGGGCGGCTTTACCGCCGTATTTACCATGGCCAACACCAACCCGGTGACCGATCAGCCGATTATCGCGGAGTCCGTTTGGGCTAAGGCACAGGCGCTCGGCCTGTGCGACGTTCACCCGGTGGGTTCTATTACCAAGGGTCTGGAGGGTAAGACCCTCACCGAGTTCGGCATGATGGCGCGCTCGGACGCGAAAGTGCGCATGTTCTCCGATGATGGCAAGTGCGTGCAGGACCCGCAGTTGATGCGCCGCGCGCTCGAATACGCCAAGGGCTTGGACGTCTTGCTCGCGCAGCACGCGGAAGACCACCGCATGACCGAGGGCGCATCTGCCCACGAGGGGGAGACGGCAGCCAAGCTGGGCCTGCGCGGCTGGCCGCGCGTGGCGGAAGAGTCCATCGTCGCCCGCGATGCACTGCTGGCGCGTGACTACGGCAATCGCATGCACATCTGCCATGCATCCACCGAGGGCACCGTCGAGCTGCTGAAGTGGGCAAAGGGCCAGGATATTCCACTGACTGCGGAGGTTACCCCGCATCACCTGCTGCTTACTGATGAAAAACTGGTGAGCTATGACGGCGTCTTTCGCGTGAATCCGCCGCTGCGCGAGGAGCGCGACACCTTGGTTCTGCGCCAGGCGCTGCTCGACGGCGTCATCGACGTCGTGGCAACCGACCACGCACCGCATGGTTCCGAAGACAAGTGCGTTGAGTTCGAAAACGCGAAGCCAGGCATGCTGGGCCTTGAGTCCTCGCTGGCGATTATCGCCAAGATTTTCGTGGCCTCCGGTCTCGCAGACTGGCGCTTCATCGCCCGTGTGATGTCGGAGCGCCCGGCAGAGATCACCAAGCTGCCGGACCACGGCCGTCCGATCGCAGTGGGCGAGCCCGCCAACCTCACCATCGTGAACCCCGAGCACAAGTGGGTCTCTGATTCCGCCAAGCTGGCTTCGAAGTCTGCGAATAACCCTTATGAGGGCGAGGAGTTCGGCGCACGCGTCACTCACACCATTCTGCGCGGCACCGTGACCTACGAACTGGCCGCAGACGAAGCTGAAGGCAAGTAACCTTGCAACCTATAAACCCTACTAAGCCACAGAAAGGCCACATTGTGACTGAGACCAAACCAGCAAGAATCCCGGCAATTCTCGTGCTGGCTGATGGCCGCACTTTCCGCGGATACGGCTTTGGCGCCACCGGCACCACCCTCGGTGAGGCAGTGTTCAGCACTGCAATGACTGGTTACCAGGAAACTTTGACCGACCCTTCCTACCACCGCCAGATCGTCGTTTCAGCGGCGCCGCACATTGGTAACACAGGTTGGAACGACGAAGACAACGAGTCCCATGGCAACCAGATTTGGGTTGCCGGCCTGGTTATTCGTGACCTCGCACAGCGCGTATCTAACTGGCGCGCGGAGCGTTCCCTTTCGGATGAGATGGAAGCCCAGGGCATCATCGGCATCCGCGGAATCGATACCCGCACCTTGGTTCGTCACTTGCGCAACTATGGCTCCATCGCCGCCGGTGTGTTCTCCGGTGAGGACGCGCAGCGCCCAGTAGAGGAGCTGCTTGAGGAGGTCAAGGGCCAGCCATCGATGGAGGGCCTGGATCTATCTGAGCAGGTCGCTACCGAAAAGCCATATACCGTGGCGGCAGAAGGCGAAAAGAAGTTCACCGTCGTGGCCTACGACATGGGTGTTAAGACCGCTACGCCGGGCAACTTTGCCAAGCGCGGCATTGAGACCATCGTGGTTCCGGCCAATACTCCTTATGCTGAGATTAAGCAGTACAACCCGGATGGCGTCTTTGTCTCGAATGGCCCTGGTGACCCAGCTACCGCCGACAAAATGGTGGCCATCGTCCGCGACATCCTGGATGCCCGCATTCCCTTCTTTGGAATCTGCTTTGGCAACCAGATTCTAGGCCGCGCGCTGGGCCTAGACACCTTCAAGATGAAGTTCGGTCACCGTGGCATCAACGTACCGGTACGCAACGTCTTGACCGGCAAGATCGACATCACCGCGCAAAACCATGGCTTTGCCATCGCTAGCCCGTCCAGCCAGGAGAACCCGGCTGGCGAGGAATTCGATACCGACTTCGGCCGCGGCGTCGTCACCCATACCTGTCTCAACGACAACACGATTGAGGGCGTAGCGCTCAAGGACGGCATGGCTTTCTCCGTTCAGTATCACCCAGAGTCCGCTGCGGGCCCGCATGACGCAAACCCGCTGTTTGATCAGTTCGTTGAGCTGATGACCGAAAAGACCCCTAACAAGTAGGCACCAGGAAGAGGATTAGAAACTTATGCCAAAGCGCAACGATGTAAACCACGTCCTGGTTATCGGTTCTGGCCCAATTGTTATCGGCCAGGCCTGCGAGTTTGACTACTCCGGCACCCAGGCTTGCCGCGTGCTGAAGGAAGAAGGCCTGCGTGTCACGCTAGTCAACTCCAACCCGGCAACCATCATGACGGACCCAGAATTCGCGGACCACACCTACGTGGAGCCGATTGACCCTGAGTTCATCGAAAAGATCATTGTTAAGGAACAGCAAGAAGGCCACAAGATTGATGCGGTGCTTGCAACCTTGGGCGGACAGACCGCACTGAATGCTGCGGTGCAGTTGGACCGCGCAGGCATCTTGGACAAGTACGGCATCGAGCTCATCGGCGCCGACATTGAGGCGATTGAGCGTGGTGAGGACCGCCAGAAGTTCAAGGACATCGTCGAGTCCATCGGCGGCGAGTCTGCGCGTTCCCGCGTGTGCCACAACATGGACGAGGTGCACGAGACCGTCGCAGAGCTCGGCCTGCCGGTAGTCGTGCGTCCTTCCTTCACCATGGGTGGCTTGGGCTCTGGCCTGGCTTATAACCAGGAAGATCTCGACCGCATCGCAGGCGGCGGTCTGGCTGCTTCGCCCGAGGCCAACGTTCTCATCGAGGAATCCATCCTCGGCTGGAAGGAATTCGAGCTGGAGCTCATGCGTGACAGCGACGATAACGTCGTGGTGATTGCCTCCATCGAAAACGTCGATGCCCTGGGCGTGCACACTGGTGATTCCGTTACCGTTGCTCCGGCTCTGACTTTGACCGACCGCGAATACCAGAAGATGCGTGACCTCGGCATCGCGATTATTCGCGAGGTCGGCGTTGATACCGGCGGCTGCAACATCCAGTTCGCCGTCAACCCGGTTGATGGCCGCATCATCGTCATCGAGATGAACCCGCGCGTGTCTCGTTCCTCTGCGCTGGCTTCCAAGGCCACCGGCTTCCCAATCGCGAAGTTGGCCGCCAAGCTGGCAATCGGCTACACCCTTGACGAGGTACAAAACGACATCACCGGCGTTACCCCTGCGGCATTCGAGCCGACTTTGGACTACGTCATCGTCAAGGCACCACGCTTTGCTTTTGAGAAGTTCCCGGGCGCCGATGACACCCTGACCACCACGATGAAGTCCGTCGGCGAGGCCATGGGCATTGGCCGCAACTACATCGCAGGTCTCAATAAGGTCATGCGCTCCTTGGAGTCCAAGCAGCATGGTTTCTGGACCCGCCCGGATGAGTACTTCGCCGGCGAGCGCGCGACGGACTTGGATGCGGTGCTCAAGGACCTAGAGCGTCCGACCGAGGGCCGCATGTACGACGTAGAACTGGCTTTCCGTCTTGGCGCTAGCGTCGAGCAGCTCTACGAGCACTCCCAGATCGACCCATGGTTCCTTGCTGAGCTCAAGGCCTTGGTTGACTTCCGCGAGGAGCTGCTGAACGCACCGGTCCTGGACGCGCAGCTGTTGCGTGAGGCGAAGTTCTACGGGCTTTCCGACGCCCAGATTGCCGCCCTGCGCACCGAGTTCGCTGGCGAAGACGGCGTGCGTTCCCTGCGCTGGTCGCTGGGTATTCGCCCGGCCTACAAGACGGTCGATACTTGTGCTGGCGAGTTCGAGGCGCAGACCCCGTACCATTACAGCTCCTACGAGCTGGACCCAGACGCAGAGTCCGAGGTTAAGCCGATGCCTGCCGATAAGTTGGGCAAGGTCATCATTTTGGGCTCTGGCCCGAACCGCATTGGCCAGGGCATTGAGTTCGACTACTCCTGCGTCCACGCAGCGTTGGAGCTGTCCGAGCGCGGCTACGAGACCGTCATGGTCAACTGCAACCCAGAGACGGTCTCTACTGACTACGACACCGCTGACCGCCTGTACTTCGAGCCGTTGACCTTCGAGGACGTTATGGAGGTCTACCACGCTGAGGCCCAGTCCGGCCCAGTTGCCGGCGTCATCGTTCAGCTCGGCGGCCAGACTCCGCTGGGTCTAGCAGAGCGCCTGACCGAGGCTGGTGTTCCAGTCGTCGGTACCTCCGCTGCGGCAATCGACTTGGCTGAGGACCGCGGCGAGTTCGGCAAGGTACTGGCAGAAGCAAAGCTTCCAGCGCCAGATTTCGGCACCGCAACCTCCTTCGAGGAGGCACGTTCTGTAGCCCGCGACATCGGCTACCCGGTCCTGGTTCGTCCTTCCTACGTGCTCGGCGGCCGTGGCATGGAGATTGTCTACGATGAGGCCTCCCTGCGTGACTACATCGACCGCGCAACGGAAATCACCTCCGACCACCCGGTATTGGTGGACCGCTTCCTCGACAACGCAATCGAGATTGACGTGGATGCTCTCTGCGATGGCGAAGAGGTCTACTTGGCTGGCGTCATGGAGCATATCGAGGAGGCCGGCATTCACTCCGGTGACTCTTCCTGCGCGCTGCCACCGATGACCTTGGGACCTGAGGACATCGACAATGTTCGCCGCTCCACCCGCGCGCTAGCTAAGGGCATCGGTGTACAGGGCCTGATGAACGTGCAGTACGCGCTGAAGGATGACACGCTGTATGTCATCGAGGCGAACCCGCGCGCATCGCGCACCGTGCCGTTTGTCTCCAAGGCCACCGGCGTGCCGCTGGCTAAGGCCGCAGCTCGCGTCATGATGGGCGAGTCCATCGCTAATCTGCGTGCAGAAGGCATGCTGCCTACCGAGGCCGATGGTGGTTCCTTGCCGCTGGAGCACCCGATTGCGGTCAAGGAAGCTGTGCTGCCTTTCAACCGCTTCCGCCGCCCAGATGGTACGTTGCTTGATACTTTGCTCTCCCCAGAGATGAAGTCCACGGGCGAGGTCATGGGCCTAGCAAGTAACTTCGGCGCGGCTTTTGCCAAGGGCGAAATCGCTGCCTTCGGCCACTTGCCGACTGAGGGCACGGTCTTCGTCTCCGTGGCTAACCGCGACAAGCGCACCCTCATCTTCCCAATCCAGCGTCTGGCCTACATGGGCTACAACATCGTGGCTACCGCAGGCACCGCGCAGATGCTGCGCCGCAACGGCGTGGAGTGCGAGGTAGCGGTCAAGGTTTCCGAGGCGCAGGACGGCCAGGAATCCATCGTTGACCAAATTCTTGCCGGCAAGGTCGACCTCATCCTCAATACCCCGGCTGGTTCAGACAACGCACGCCACGACGGCTACGACATCCGCGCGGCGGCTGTTTCCGTGGGCGTTCCGCTTGTTACCACCGTCCAGGGCGTTACCGCTGCGGTCCAGGGTATCGAGGCGCTGCGCATCGGTAACCTTGAGGTACGTGCATTGCAGGAGCTTGAGCATGACGCAAAGCACTAGCACCTTCGGTGAGCGGCTCGTCGCTGCCGGTGCCGAGCGCGGCAGGCTGTGCGTGGGCATCGACCCGCATGCGCATCTGCTGCGTGCTTGGGGCTTGAATGACGACGTCGATGGGCTGCGGAGATTCGCGCATACCTGCGTGGAGGCATTCGCCGAGACCGTCGCAGTGGTTAAGCCGCAGGTGGCCTTCTTCGAACGCTTTGGGTCTGCGGGCTTTGCGGTGCTGGAAGAGACCTTGCGGGATTTGCGTGAAGCAGGTTGCTTGACGCTTGCCGACGCCAAGCGCGGCGACATCGGCTCCACGATGGCCGGCTATGCCGCGGCATGGCTTAGCGATGATTCGCCGTTGTCCGCGGATGCAGTGACCGTCTCTCCATATCTAGGAGTCGGTTCGCTCCAGCCGGTGCTTGACCTAGCGGAAGAAAAGGGCAGGGGAGTCTTCGTTCTGGCTGCAACTTCCAACCCGGAGGCCGTGGCGTTCCAGTCCATCACGGACGAAGAAGGCGTGACGCTGGCGCAGGGCGTGGTCAACCAGTGCGCCGCGCTCAATGCCGCGTACAAGGCCGCAGGACGTCCGGGCAACGTCGGCGTCGTAGTGGGTGCCACGCTTGCGCAGCCGCCTGTCCTAGACGAGCTGAACGGCCCGGTTTTGCTGCCGGGCGTCGGCGCCCAAGGAGCTACTGCGCAGGACGTGAAAGTAATCACTGCGGCGGCCCCGCAGTTGGGTTTCGCCAACGTTTCCCGTTCGGTTCTTTCCGCAGGCCCGCAGGTTGTTGACCTGCGTGAAGCAGTGAAATCTGCCCTGGCAGAGGCTACCGAAGAGACCGCTTTTTAAGGTTATGGCGCGGCCGATTATAAGGCCCGCCATTTACCTGGTATTTTGAGAAACGCACCGCGATGACGTGCAGGAATTCCGCACAATACGGACCCAAATAATGTCATCGCGTAATCACCAGTGCTAGGATTGCCTGAAGTCGGTTCGCGCCGAGCCTGTGACTAGTGATTTTAGTCGTTTTGCTCGGCACTGCGGGATTTTGATTCCCGTTATCGCGACCGGATTCTGGTAAGACTTACTGGACGGAAATTATCAATCTAATGAAATCGGAGGAAACCCGTGGCCCTTCCAAAGTTGACTGATGAGCAGCGCAAGGAAGCTCTCGCAAAGGCCGCTGAGGCCCGCAAGGCTCGCGCCGAGCTCAAGGCTGCGCTGAAGCGCGGCGAAACCAACCTGAAGGACGTTCTGGACAAGGCTGAGACTGACGAGATCATCGGTAAGACCAAGGTCTCCGCTCTCCTCGAGGCTCTGCCGAAGGTTGGCAAGGTCAAGGCTAAGGAAATCATGGAAGATCTCGAGATTGCTCAGACCCGTCGTCTGCGCGGCCTCGGCGATCGTCAGCGCCGTGCCCTGCTCGAGCGCTTCGGCTACGGCGAATAAGATTCGCGATGTCTGACGCAACTGCACGCGGTAACCTGGTCGTTCTGGCTGGGCCTTCCGCTGTGGGTAAGTCCACTGTGGTTTCGCGTCTGCGCGATGACGTCGATCAGCTGTACTTCAGCGTCTCAATGACGACGCGTCAACCCCGACCTGGTGAGCAGGAGGGGGTTGACTATTTCTTCGTTACTCCTGAAGCTTTCCAGCAGCGCATTGACGCCGGTGAAATGCTCGAATGGGCAGATATTCATGGCGGGCTCCAGCGCTCCGGCACTCCTGCACAGCCCGTAAAGGAAGCAATGGAGGCAGGCCGCCCCGTCCTCGTAGAGGTGGACCTGGAAGGCGCTCGCAACGTCAAGGCCGCCCTGCCGGAAGCTAAAACCGTGTTCTTGGCACCGCCGTCATGGGAGGTGCTCGTTGAGCGCCTGACCGGCCGTGGCACCGAGCCGCAGGACGTCATCGACCGTAGGCTTAAGACCGCACACGCTGAACTTGCCGCACAAGACGAGTTCGAGCACGTCGTTGTCAATGAGAATCTTGATGACGCCGTGGCAGCTATTAGTGCTATCCTGCAGGGATAGAACTAGATTTTGACCATTTCCAAGTGAAGTAAAGGTGCATGTGACTAACGTGACCACCCCTGCTAATGCTGAGGCCCCGAAGCCAGAGCCAGTGTTCGATCCGCCAGTGGGCATTACTGCTCCGCCGATCGACGAGCTCCTCGATAAGGTCTCGTCCAAGTACGCTCTGGTGATCTTCGCCGCTAAGCGCGCGCGTCAGATCAACAGCTACTACCAAGAGCAGGATGAGGGTGTCTTCGAGTTTGTCGGTCCTCTGGTAACCCCTGAGGCGGGCGAGAAGCCGCTTTCCATCGCTCTGCGTGAGATTGAAGCTGGTCTCCTCGATCACGAGGAAGGAAAGTAAAAGCTTTCAAATAAGCTTTGTCGGGCCCAGGTGTCCTGCCGCCATCTTGGCGGGGGGAGCCTGGGCCTTTTGGCGTCTTGCGGCCGAAAAGTTTCCGGGCTGTAGAATTGGCCGGGTGAATCAAGCGAACCTTCATTCTTCTGCATCTTCTTCCGCGCCTTCTACTGCATCAGAAACATCCGCTCGGCCGCGCAATATCGTGGTGGGTGTAGCCGGTGGTATCGCCGCATACAAGGCTTGCCATTTAGTCCGCGACTTCAAAGAGCACGGAGATAGCGTCCGCGTTGTGCCAACTCAAGCGGCACTGCAGTTCGTGGGCGCGGCTACCTTTGAGGCGCTTTCAGGCAACCCCGTGAGCACCACGGTTTTCGATGATGTGGATTCAGTCCAGCACGTCAATATTGGTCAGCACGCAGATGCCGTTGTTGTAGCTCCCGCCACGGCCGATGTCATCGCCCGCATCGCCGCTGGCCGTGCCGATGACTTGCTGACGGCCACGGTGCTGGTGGCGACCTGCCCTGTCATCGTTGTCCCTGCAATGCACACCGAGATGTGGCAGAACCCGGCCACGGTGGATAACGTTGCCACCTTGCGGCGCCGAGGAATCACCGTGATGGAGCCAGCACATGGCCGCCTCACCGGCCGCGATTCGGGCCCGGGGCGTTTGCCCGAACCAGAGCAGATTGCCGAGCTCGTGCGCACCGAGTTGGCAGGCTACCGCATGGGCCAGGGGCTTGCAGGCAAAAAGATCGTCATTTCTGCAGGCGGTACGCAGGAGAACCTTGACCCGGTGCGTTACTTGGGTAACCGTTCCTCCGGCCGGCAAGGCTTCGCACTTGCCGAGATTGCCGCGCAACGGGGCGCGAACGTCACCCTCGTCGCCGGTAACACGGAGAAGCTGCCTGTTCCGTCTGGGGCAAAGGTTCGCAACGTTGTTTCGACGGCGGAGCTACAGGCGGCGATGGAGGAGGAAGCGCGCGATGCGGACGTGGTCATCATGGCCGCTGCCGTGGCCGATTACCGCCCGGCACACATTGCAGAGTCAAAGATGAAGAAAGGCCAGGCAGATGCCGAGCTTTCTAGCATTCAGCTAGTGGAGAACCCTGATGTGCTCAAAGGGATCGTCGCCAAGCGTGATGCAGGCGAGCTTAACCCCAATGCCGTCGTCGTGGGCTTTGCCGCGGAGACCGGCGATGCCACCCATTCCGCGCTCGATTTTGCCAAGGAAAAGTTTTTAAAGAAGGGCTGTGACCTCTTGATGGCCAACGAGGTTGGCGAGGGTAAGGTTTTTGGGCAGTCCGATAGCGAGGGCTGGATTTTAAGCCGCGGTGCGGCGCCACAAGTGGTTGCTCACGGCTCAAAGCATGTGGTCGCGTCCCAAATCCTCGACGCAGTACAAGAGATAATGAGCAACTAGGCCAAGGCCTGATTGATTTAATAGACCGCTTGGTCTATGCTGGCTAGTTGTTAAAGCTTGGGGCCAGAACCATGCATCGAACGCTAAAAGAGCTTTCGCTAGTTAAGCTTTTCTGTCTGCACTAAGGAATATCTGTGACTTTAAACCCTGCACCGGCTACCCGTTTGTTCACCAGCGAATCCGTGACTGAGGGCCACCCGGACAAGATCTGCGACGCTATCTCCGACACCATTTTGGATGCGCTGTTGGAAAAGGATCCGAAGGCGCGCGTGGCAGTGGAAACCCTCGTGACCACCGGCCAGGTTCACGTTGTCGGTGAGGTTCGCACCACCGGCTACGTAGAAATCCCGCAGTTGGTCCGCAAGACCTTGACGGACATCGGTTTTACTTCCTCCGACGTCGGATTCGACGGCCACACCTGTGGCGTTAACGTCGCCATCGGCGAGCAGTCCCAGGAAATTGGCGCTGGCGTCGATACCTCTACGGAGGCTCGTGACCGTTCCGATGACTACGACGAGGAAAATGATACCGCCGGTGCCGGTGACCAAGGCCTGATGTTCGGCTACGCCACCAACGAGACCGATGAGTTCATGCCGTTGCCTATCGCACTGGCACATCGCCTTTCGCGCCGCTTGACCGAGGTTCGCAAGCAGGGCATCGTCGATCACCTGCGCCCAGACGGCAAGACCCAGGTGACCTTCGCCTACACCGACGATAACCAACCTTCCCACCTGGACACCGTGGTTATCTCCACCCAGCACGATCCCGAGGTTTCCCAGGAGTGGCTCATGGAGCAACTGCGCGAGCACGTCGTGGAATGGGTTATCAAGGACGCCAAGCTCGAGCACTTCTACGGCGAGGACACCACGCTGCTGGTCAACCCTTCCGGCTCCTTCATCTTGGGTGGCCCGATGGGCGATGCTGGCCTTACCGGCCGCAAGATCATCGTCGATACCTACGGCGGCATGGCTCGCCACGGCGGTGGCGCGTTCTCCGGCAAGGACCCGAGCAAGGTGGACCGCTCTGCGGCCTACGCCATGCGCTGGGTAGCTAAGAACATCGTCGCTGCGGATTTGGCTGACAAGGCTGAGGTCCAGGTCGCCTACGCCATCGGCCGTGCGAAGCCGGTGGGCCTGTACGTCGAGACCTTTGGCACTGCGAAACACGGGCTTGACGACGCCACGATTCAGGCCGCCGTCAACAAGGTCTTCGATTTGCGCCCGGCCGCTATCATCCGCGATCTCGACTTGCTGCGTCCCATCTACCGCCAGACCGCAGCCTACGGCCACTTCGGCCGCACCGACATTGAGCTGCCATGGGAGTCCACCGACCGTGCCGTCGCACTGCGTGAGGCTGCCGGCCTGTAGTATCAGAGCCTATGCCAGCTAGAACACCCGCCGCCCATAAACCGGTCGCGCGGGTGTTGCCTTTATTGGGCGTCGCCCACCTAGACCGCGGCTTCGATTATCGCGTCGACGAATCGCAGTCGGCTGCTGCTAAGCCCGGCGTGCGCGTGCGCATCCGCTTCAATGGGCGGCTGACAGACGCCATCGTTTTGGAGCGCCGCAATGACAGCGAGTTCGACGGCCAGCTGCGTTACCTGGACCGCGTGATTTCGCCCTATGCGGTCTACTCAGCTGAGCTTGCCGAACTCATCGAGTCGCTCGCGGCCCGCTATGGGGCGGTGCGCTCAGACATTATTCGCTCCGCGATTCCGCCGCGGCATGCCAAGGCAGAAGAATCCGATCTCGCCACCCCGTGGGAGGAGATGGGCGAGGCACAAGAACCAGATCTTTCGGGGTGGTCGGCATATCAGCATGGTGAGTCCTTTGTGGACTCGGTATTGGCCGGTGGGCTGGCCCGCGCCGCATGGCAGATTGCGCCGGGCGATGACTGGGCGAGTGCCGTCGCGGCATTGGCCGCAAAAGTGGCACTCGACGGCGGCGGAGTCTTGCTCGTGGTGCCGGACCAACGCGGCGTCGACAAGCTGGAAAAGGCTTTGCGAAAAGTGGTCGCAGCCAAGCAGATCACCGTCTTGGGCAATGCCACGGGTCCGCAGGCACGCTACCGCCGATATCTTTCCGCTTTGGTGGGGCAGGCGCGCATTGTGTTGGGTACCCGCTCGGCGGCCTTTGCGCCGGTACAGAACCTACGCCTGGCGTTCATTTTTGATGATGGCAACGACAACCTCGTAGATAACCTAAAACCCTATGTCCACACCCGCGAGGTGCTGACCACGCGCTCAGCTAAGGAAGGCTGCAGTCTGATTCTGGCGGGGCATGCCCGCAGCGCAGAGACACAGCTGCTGGTCGAATCTGGGTGGGCGCATGACCTGCTCGCTAGTGAATCCACGTTGGAAACACGGCGTCCTGCAATGACTGCGGTAGGGGCGTTTGGCCTGCAGGTTGCGCGTGATCTGCAGGGCGGAACCACCTCGGTTACAGGGCCTGCCTTCCAAGCTGCGAAGCGTGCGCTGGACCGTGCGCAGCCGGTGCTCGTGCAGGTCCCGCGGAAGGGCTACGCACCAATTCTGGCTTGCGGCAATTGCCGAGCCCCCGCGCGCTGCCGCCACTGTAACGGCCCCTTGGGCCTTGCCGCCGATAGACGCGGGGGAGATACGCACCATGCCTCCTTGCCCACGTGTCGGTGGTGTGGCCGCATCGAGTCGAAATTCCGCTGTGTCGAATGCGGCTCGCCGCGGCTGCGGGCTATCGTACTGGGCTCTGAGCGCACGGCGGAAGAGTTGGGACGGGCGTTTCCGAGTACCCGCATCGTTGTCTCGGGCGGCAACAAGGTCGTAGACGAGGTCGCAGATGAGGCGGCACTGGTCATCGCAACGCCGGGCGCAGAACCGGCCGTCGCCCACGGCGGGCACTACGGCGCAGCTTTGCTGTTGGATGCAGGCACGCTGCTCAACCGCCAGGATCTGCGCGCCACGGAGGAAGCTCTCTCTAAGTGGGCGTCTGCAGCTACCTTGGTCTGTTCGCACAACAAGGGCGGTGAAGTGGTCATCGCCGCTGACGGTGAACTGCCGGTCATTCAGTCCTTGCTGAATTGGGACATGGTTGGTGCCGCACGCCGTGAGCTGGCGGGGCGTCGGGAAGTGCGTTTCCCGCCAGCAGTGCACATGGCTGCGGTCGATGGTGCCGATGCCAGCCTGGATCACTTCATGTCTATTGCGGAGCTACCGGAAAACGTGGAGGTTTTGGGACCCGTACCGTTGCCACCGGGGCTGAGCCTGCCCGGCGAATATGACGAGCAGCGATTTGGGCCGCCGCAACGCGTACTGATTAGGACCCCGTTGGGCCCGCGTGCCCAATTGGGCAACGCCTTGCGTAAGGCCAATGCCGCCCGCAGCGCGCGCAAGGACGAGCTTCCTTTGCGCATCCAAGTCGATCCCATCCACATCGGCTAGTCCTTCCATACCCCGTTAGGCGGTGCCGGGGGATTGTTCCACTATTGTCGAGGGCAGCAAATAAAAGAAGAATCAACGTGGATGAGGCGAGGAAGGCTCCTATTAAATGGCACTAAGAGCAATCCGCATGTACGGCGACCCAGTTCTCACCTCCCGTGCGGTGGAGATTGAGAAATTCGATGCTTCACTTGCAGCGCTAGCGGCTGACATGCTGGAGACTATGGACGAGGCAGGCGGAGTAGGACTTGCGGCGAATCAGATTGGCTTGACCAAGCGCATCTTTGTCTACGATTGCTCGCACGTGCAAACGGGTTTGCGTGGCGCAATCATCAATCCCGTGTGGGAGCCCATCGGACAGGCGAAGCAGGATGGCCCTGAGGGCTGTCTTTCCATCCCTGGGATTTCTGAAAATACGGAGCGTTACGAAACCGTGGTTTTAAGCGGCCGCGATATCCGTGGTAACGCCATTTCTATGGTCGCCTCCGGGCTCATGGCGCGCTGTATCCAACACGAGACCGATCATCTCGATGGCGTGTTGTTCCTGGACCGGTTGACTAAGGAAAAGCGCAAGCAGGCCATGCAGGTAATCCGCAATTCTGACTGGTTTAATTCTTAAAAAACTACCTAGTATTTTTCAAAGCATACTTATAAAGGAGACGCCACAGCATGAGAATCATCTTCGCTGGAACGCCGGAACCCGCGGTCGTGGCACTGGAAAAGCTGATTGCCTCTGAACACGAAGTCGTCGCCGTACTTACCCGGCCGGATGCTCGCAAGGGGCGTGGGCGCAGTCTGCATCCGAGCCCGGTGAAAGAGCTGGCGCAAAAGCACGGCATAGAGGTGTTAACTCCTACCTCGCTGAAGCCGGATACCGAGGATGGAAAGGCGCTGCGTGAGCGCCTGCATGAGCTCGAACCGGCTGCGATTCCGGTGGTGGCGTATGGCAATCTGATTACACCGGACCTGCTGGATGTACCCGAGCACGGTTGGGTAAACCTGCACTTTTCTTTGCTCCCGGCATGGCGAGGGGCGGCGCCGGTCCAGGCAGCGATTGCGGCAGGCGATGAGCGCACGGGCGCTACCACCTTCCGCATCGATGAAGGCCTCGATACCGGTGAGATTCTCGGAGTCGTGGAGTCAGATATCTCGGAGACCGACACTGCCGATGACTTGCTGACCCGCCTGGCTTTTAAGGGGGCAGATCTGCTGGTTGAGACAATGGACGGTTTGGCAGCCGGCAGCATCACACCGCGCCCGCAGGAGGGCGAGGCCACGTACGCCTCCAAGATTGCGGTGGAGGACGCGCAAGTGGACTGGACGGCACCGGCTACCGTGGTGGATCGCCACATCCGCGCGCATACTCCGGGGCCAGGCGCTTGGACGCTGCTGGATTCTCAGCGCGTGAAGCTTTCTCCGCTAAGCCTTGTCGAGGAAGCTGAGTCTGGCGCGGCGCTTGCCGACGTCGCGCTCGAACCAGGTCAGGCGCACATCACGAAGAAGGCCGTATACGTTGGAACGGGCGAGGGGATTGTCAAGCTTGATCGCCTGCAACCCCCAGGAAAGAAGATGATGAACGCTGCAGACTGGGCACGCGGTCTTGGCGGCGCTAAAGAAGTGAGGTTTTCATGAGCGGCGGATTCCGTTCTCGTTCCAAGTCTGGAGACAAGCCTAAGGAAACGTCCCAGAATAAGGGGCGCGGTCAGTCTGGCAAACCTAATAAAGGTAATAGGCGGCCGGTGCGCAACAATGCGCGCGGCAGGAAGGAGAACCCTTCCTTCGTGAAAGCAGCGCGCCGCGCGGGCATCGATGTCCTGCGCGCGGTTGCCTACGAGGTACTGCGCCGCGTGCACAGTGATGATGCTTTTGCGAATCTCACCCTGCCGAAGGCGCTGCGCGTACACAAGTTGGAGGCCCGGGACGCAGCTTTCTGCACCGAGCTGACCTACGGGGCGTTACGCAGTGAGGGCGTGCTCGATGCCGTCATCGAAAAGTGCTCTTCCCGTGGGCTCGATGCCATCGCACCAGAGGTGCTCGACGCATTGCGTCTGGGTACCTATCAGGTGCTTTTCACCCGCGTTGAGGCTCACGCTGCGGTTGATACCACCGTGCGCTTGGTGGAGGCCGCCGGCTTCGAGAAGGCGAAGGGCTTTGCCAATGGCATTATGCGTACGGTAACGCGCACGCCTTCCGAGAAGTGGCTGGACAAGCTCGCGCCGAGTGGTGAGGTAGCAGCGCTTGCCTTCAAGCATGCGCACCCGACCTGGATTGCGGAATCCTTCGCCCGCGTCGTCGGCTTGGGCGAGCTGGAGGCCGCCTTGGAGGGGGATTCGCAGCGCCCGATCGTGCACTTGGTGGCACGTCCTGGTGAGATCAGTGCGGAGGAGCTGGCCCTTATGACCGGCAACGAGGAGGGCAAGTACTCGCCTTATGCGGTGTACATGTCTGCCGGTGATCCAGGCGATCTGGAGCCGGTCAAGCAAGGACTTGCCGCAGTGCAGGACGAGGGTTCGCAGCTTATCGCCCGCGCCGTTGCGGAGGCGCCGCTGGAAGGGGAGGATTCCGGACGCTGGCTGGATCTGTGCGCCGGCCCTGGCGGTAAGGCGGCGCTGATGGGTGCGCTGGCGCGTATTGAGCAGGCCACCGTTGATGCAGTCGAGGTCTCACCGCACCGTGCGGAGCTCATCAAAAAGACCGTGGCGGATCTCCCGGTGCGCGTGCACGTGGGGGATGGCCGCGAACCTGGCCTGGAGCCGGGCTTCGATCGCGTGCTGGTCGACGCCCCGTGCTCCGGCCTGGGTGCTTTGCGCCGCCGTCCGGAGGCTCGTTGGCGGAAGGCTGAAAGCGACATTGCTGACCTCAATGAGCTGCAATTTGAGCTGCTCGAATCCGCGCTGCGGCTCGTCCGTCCTGGCGGCGTGGTGGTTTATTCCACCTGTTCGCCAGACCTTAGGGAAACGCGCGATATTGTGGACCGCGCCGTCGCCAAGCTGGGCGCAGAGGAACTCGACGCGCATACGCTAATTCCAGACATGGGGGATGTGGGCCGCCACAAGTCGGTCCAGATGTGGCCGCACCGTCATGGCACGGATGCGATGTTCTTCGCAGCTTTGCGGCGCACGAACTAGGCGCCGAGCCGGTTTCGCGGCGAGGCGTCGCAGGTTAGGTCTAGACTATGGGGCATGTCCGCTCCGATTATTTCCCCATCCATCCTCGCCGCTGACTTCTCCTGCTTGGGCGAAGAAGTGCGCGCCGTATCCAACGCTGATTGGATCCACGTCGACATCATGGATGGACACTTCGTCCCCAACCTTTCCTTTGGCCCAGACATCACAAAGACCGTTGACGCAGTCACGGACCAGGTGCTTGATGTGCATCTGATGATTGAGGAGCCAGAAAAATGGGTGGAGACCTATGCTGCAGCCGGCGCCGATTGCATCATTTTCCACGCGGAAGCTGTTGCGGATGTGGCGGCCAGCCTCGCCTTGGCGGAAAAGATTCGGGGGCTGGGCGTGCGCGCAGGTATCTCGGTCAAGCCGGATACCGCAATCGAGCCGTGGTTGGACAAGCTCGCTAGCTTTGATTTGGTGCTCGTGATGTCCGTGGAGCCGGGCTTTGGCGGCCAGAAGTTTATGCCGGAGATGCTGGATAAGGTGCGTGCTTTGCGTGCAGTTATTGATGATGAAGGGCTTGCAACTCTCATCGAGATCGACGGTGGCATTTCGGCGGAGACCATCCGTGAATCAGCAATGGCTGGCTGCCATGCTTTCGTTGCCGGCTCTGCAATTTATAAGCAGGAGGATAAAGCTGGCGCAGTCGCGGAATTGCGCGAGCTGGCCACCCTGTAGAAGACCGTGAATAGAGCTTTGAATCGAAGCTCGCAAAAGCCTGAAAGAATTTTCATGAAGCTTGATTTAGAAGCGGCCCTGCTGCGTGCAATGGAGGCTGGCCAGTCTGTCCGCGGTACCACTAGCCCCAATCCGCCTGTGGGTGCCGTCATTTTAGATGCTCAGGGCGAATTGGTTGGTACTGGTGCCACCCAGCCGGCAGGAGGTGCGCACGCGGAAGTAATGGCTCTCAACGAAGCTGGGGAGGCTGCGCGCAATGGCACTGCGGTGGTCACCCTTGAACCGTGTAACCACACCGGGCGCACCGGTCCGTGCGCGCAGGCGCTTATTGATGCTGGGGTTTCGCGGGTCTTTTTCCTGCATGGCGATCCAAACCAGGAAGCAGCCGGGGGAGCGAGCACCCTGCAAGCAGCTGGGATTGAAGTTGCACAGGTTGCGGCACCCGTTGACAAGGATGTTCCCGACGCGCTCTTGCCGTGGTTGCGTGCCATCGAAATGGGCAGGCCACACGTCACCCTCAAATTTGCGCAGACCCTCGACGGGTTCACCGCCGCAGTAGACGGCACCAGCCAGTGGATTACTGGCGAGCATGCCCGCGCCTGGGTGCACGTTGACCGCTCACAACGCGACGCTATCTTGATCGGCACGGGCACGGCTTTGGCCGATAACCCGTCGCTTACCGCCCGCCGCCCAGACGGCAGCCTTTTTGAGCAGCAGCCGCGCCGCGTGGTGATTGGTCGCCGCAATTTGGAGGACGCGGGCGCGGCGGCCAGCAACTTGCGCGAGCTCGGCTACCTGCAGTTTGAGGACATCGACCAAGCCTTGTGCGAGCTCTATGCGGATGGCGCACGCGATATTTTGGTGGAAGGCGGGGCAGGTCTTGCTAGCTCTTTTCTCAACGCAGGCTACGTCGATGCAGTGCAGGCTTATATTGCCCCGGTTCTTTTGGGCGAAGGCCGTGGCGTATTGGCGCATCCGGTGGCCCAGACCTTGAGCGACGCTAAGCGTTTCCGCCGCAGTGCCACCAAGGTCTTGGGTGATGATGTCTTAATTGAGTACGTGCTCAATTCGCCGAGTTAGACGCACAGAGTTAGACACACAGAGTCAACAAATCATAAATAGAAGGAGTTTGCTTGTTTACAGGACTCGTAGAGGAACTAGCCACCGTCTGCTCCGTTGAGGAGCAGGGCGATGCGATTCGGCTGGGGATTAGAGCGCCTCACGTGCTTAGCGACGCCGCGCTCGGTGACTCGATTGCGGTCAACGGAGTCTGTCTTACGGTGGCAGCGCTGGATGGCGATGCTTTCGTCGCCGACGTCATGGCCGAGTCGTTGCGACGCTCGGCGCTGGGGCAGTTGCGCGAGGGCTCCGTCGTCAACGTGGAGCGGGCGCTTTTGCCCACCACGCGTTTGGGCGGACACATCATGCAAGGCCACGTGGACGGCACCGCAGAACTTTTATCGCGTACCCCTTCGCAGAATTGGGAAGTGTTGCGCTTTAGCCTTCCCCACGACCTTGCACGATACGTCGTCGAGAAGGGCTCAATCGCAGTTAGCGGCACCTCGTTGACCGTAAGCGCGATCGGAGCGGACTGGTTTGAGGTGTCGCTGATTCCAACCACCCTGCGCGACACAATCTTCGGCACGATGGGGGTCGGCGCTGCCGTAAACCTAGAAGTAGATGTGTTGGCCAAGTACGTTGAGAAGATGTACGGGCCTAACGCGCAGGACGCAAACCACAGGGGCTAAAGTAAATCCTTATGACCGCAGCAGAATCTTCCGTCAAACTCGACACTGTTGAACAGGCCATTGCTGATATTGCGGCCGGCAAAGCGGTGGTTGTGGTTGACAACGAAGACCGAGAAAACGAAGGCGACCTCATTTTCGCCGCGGAGCTGGCAACCCCAGAACTCGTGGCCTTCATGGTCCGCTACACCTCCGGCTATATTTGTGCGCCGCTGTTGCCAGAAGATTGCGCGCGACTGAACCTGCCGCCGATGATGGCGCTTAACGAGGACGTGCGCGCCACCGCTTACACGGTGACAGTAGATGCAGCGACCGGCACCACGGGAATCTCCGCGGGCTCCCGAGCAGAGACCATCCGGCGCTTGGCTGATCCGACCACCACGGTCTCTGACTTCACCCGTCCGGGTCACGTGGTTCCTTTGAGCGCACGCCCAAGCGGCGTTCTGGAGCGTGATGGACACACGGAAGCTGCGGTAGATCTCGCGCGCTTGGCGGGGCTGCGGCCGGCCGGCGTTTTGTGCGAGATCGTCTCCGAGGAAGACCCCACCGATATGGCGCGTTCGCCGGAACTGCGACGCTTTGCCGATACCCATGGGCTGACCATGATCTCCATCGAGCAGCTCATTGATTGGCGCCGCCACAAGGAAACCCAGATTCGCCGCTCGGTGGCATCGCGCCTGCCCACCGATCACGGCCTGTTCAATGTGCTGGGATACACCCATGACATCGACGGCAACGAGCACATCGCGCTGGTTGCAGGCGACGTCGAGGAGCTTCGCGGCGCGGAAGACGTGCTGGTGCGCGTGCACTCTGAGTGCCTCACGGGTGACGTGTTTGGATCCCGTCGCTGTGATTGTGGCCCTCAGCTCAACGCTTCGCTCAAGGCGGTTCAGGAAGCCGGACGTGGCGTGGTGATTTATCTGCGTGGCCAAGAAGGCCGCGGCATTGGCTTGGTGAACAAGCTGAAAGCCTATCGTTTGCAAGACAAAGGCCTTGACACCGTCGATGCCAATCTCGAGCAGGGCCTGCCCGAAGACGCGCGCGAGTATTCCGTGGCGGGTCAGATTCTGCGGGACCTTGGCATTGCTTCCGTTGTCCTCATGACTAATAATCCGCACAAGGGTGAGGGTTTGGCCGGCTTTGGTGTCGATGCTTCTCAGCACACTACGCTTGCTGTGGAAGCAAACGAGGACAACATCACCTACCTGCGCACCAAGCGTGACCGCATGGGCCATGACCTGCCGCAGGTTGAACACTGGGATATGCAGCATCCAGCAGGTGGTGCCCACGACGCGAATGATGAAGACCACCGCAACTAAGCACTAAGAAAGGTTTCCGATGGCTAAAGAAGGCTTGCCTGAAATTGAATTGGTCCCCGCTGAGGGGATCCGCGTGGCTGTCGTAACCGCGACGTGGAACGCCGAAATCTGCGACCAGCTGCACAAGCGCGCTGTAGAGACTGCTCGTGCATGTGGCGCGCAGGTGACCGAGACTCGCGTGGTTGGGGCACTCGAACTTCCCGTCGTGGTGCAGGCGGCGGCCCGGACCCACGATGCCGTGGTTGCGCTGGGCTGCGTGGTAAAGGGCGGCACCCCGCACTTCGATTACGTGTGTGACTCCGTAACGCAGGGCCTAACCCGCATCGCTCTAGACGAGTCCACTCCGGTGGGCAACGGCGTGCTCACCGTGAACGAGTATTCACAGGCAGTCGATCGCGCAGGCTTTGCCACCTCAGATGAAGACAAGGGCGCGGAGTCGATGGTGGCGGCTTTAGACACGGTATTGAAATTGCGTACACTAGATGGGCTGGCAGGCTAGGCCAGCCTGTAAACCACGAAGAAGGAACTAATGACTGACGCACAAGAATCTGGGGCCCGCGAGACGTCGACACGCACGCAGCTTACCGACGCCGAGGTTCTGGCCTACACCAGTGCGGATCCGTTCGCGCAGACGTCGACGAAGCCGTGGATTTATGAGGCTAAGTCGCAATTTTTGCGCAAGGTGGCCATCGGTTGGGTCATCCTCGTCATGGCTATCCATATTTTCATGGGCCTTACCTTGGATATCTCCTTCACCGGTGCTGCCGTCACCACTATCGATAAGTTCGCTTTCCCCGGCGTGGGCCTGCTTATCTCGGTTCTGTCTTGGCTGGCCCTGACGCGCCCGCGCTTGCGTGCGAATGAAGACGGCGTCGAGGTGCGTAACATCGTAGGTACCCGTTTTTATCCTTGGCAGGTCGTCTACGGACTATCCTTCCCAGAGGGCGAGCGGATGGCGCGCATCGAGTTGCCCGACTTCGAGTATGTGCCGGTTTGGGCACTGCAGGCTGGCGATAAGGCCGCCGTTATCTCGAAGGTTCGCGCTTTCCGCGACCTTGAAGCTAAGTACATGCCGCAGGATTAAAAAGTGGCAGATCCCGCTACCTACCGACCAGCGCCAGGCACTATTCCCACAGAGCCTGGCGTTTATAAGTTTCGTGATGAAAACCGCCGGGTAATTTACGTAGGCAAGGCCAAGAACCTGCGCGCACGTTTGTCCAACTATTTCCAGGACATCACGCAGCTGCATCCGCGCACGCGCCAGATGGTGCTTACCGCTGCGTCGGTGGAATGGACCGTGGTTGCCAGCGAGGTGGAAGCGCTGCAGCTGGAATATACCTGGATTAAGCGCTTCGACCCGCGGTTTAATGTCATGTACCGCGACGATAAGACCTATCCGATGCTTGCGGTATCGGTAGGAGAGATCGTCCCACGCGCCTTCTTTTACCGTGGCCCGCGGCGGAAGGGCGTGCGTTATTTTGGTCCGTATTCCCATGCTTGGGCGGTGCGCGAAACCTTGGACCTGCTCACGCGCGTGTTCCCCATGCGCACCTGTTCCAAGGGCGTCTACAACCGGCACGAGCGCTTGGGCCGTCCGTGTCTATTGGGATATATCGGCAAATGTTCGGCACCGTGTACCGGTGCGGTATCGAAGGCAGATCATAGGGAGACCGTAAATTCGCTGGTTTCCTTTATGAACGGCAATACCTCCGCCGTGACCCGTGAACTAACCCAGCGCATGGAGCAAGCCGCGGAAAACCTCGAGTTTGAGCTTGCTGCACGCCTGCGCGATGACTTAGGCGCAATCAACAAGATTATGGAGCAGCAGGCCGTCGTGTTCAATGACGGAACTGATGCGGATCTCATTGCCTTTAGCTCTGATGAGCTGGAGGCCGCTGTGCAGATCTTCCATGTGCGTGACGGCCGCATCCGTGGCCAGCGCGGCTGGGTCGTAGAACGCTCAGGCGACCAAGCCCCGACGGGGCCGTGGGAAGAAGGCGAAAGCGATCCGGCTTTGCCGGCGTTGATGCAAAACTTCCTGATCCAGTTCTATTCGGATGCGGCAGACCGCGAGCAGCAAGAGATGGAGGAAGACGCTGCTCTTAGCAGGCGCGGTGTGGACCAGGAATCGCATACGGAAACCCGCCGCGGCAACGTGATTCCGCGGGAGATCTTGGTGCAGGCCATGCCGGACGAGTCGGCTGAAGTCATCTCCCTGCTCGAGGATCTGCGTGGGGCGCAGGTGAATATGCGAGTACCGCAGCGCGGCGATAAGCACTCCCTGATGGAGACCGTCGAGCGCAACGCTAAGGAGCAGCTGCGCCAGCACAAGCTCAAGCGCGTCGGTGATCTCACCGCGCGTTCGGCGGCCCTGCAGGACATCCAGGAAGCCTTGGGGATGGACCAGGCGCCGCTGCGCATCGAGTGCACCGATATCTCCCATATTCAAGGCACCGATGTGGTTGCTTCCCTCGTGGTCTTTGAGGACGGTCTGCCACGCAAGGCTGATTACAGGCGTTACCGCATCAAGGAGGCGGCTGGTGAGGGTCGCTCTGATGACGTCGGCTCCATCGCCGAGGTAACTCGCCGCCGTTTCAAGCGCCACAACGAGGACAAGCTCGCCAACCCAGACGAGGAAGTCGAGGAGTCCACCTTCGACGACGAGAATGTGCAGGAAGAATCCGCAGAAGCGGGACGTCGTTTTGCCTACCCGCCGCAGCTATTCATCGTGGACGGTGGCGCTCCGCAGGTTGCGGCAGCGCAAGAGGTATTTGATGAGCTCGGTATCGTGGACGTGACCCTCGTTGGCCTTGCAAAGCGCTTGGAGGAAATCTGGGTCCCGGGTGATGATGAACCGGTTATTCTCCCGCGTAACTCGCAGGCGCTGTACTTGCTACAGCAGATCCGCGACGAGGCACACCGCTTTGCTATTACTTATCACCGCCAGCAGCGTTCCAAGCGCATGCGTTCTTCGGTACTGGATTCGGTGCCGGGCTTGGGGCCGCAGCGCCGCACCGATTTGGTCAAGCATTTTGGCTCGGTGAAAAAGCTCAAGGAAGCCTCGGCGGAGGAGATCGCAGCGGTCAAGGGCTTTGGCCCGAAACTTGCCGGTGTGGTCTATGAACATCTGCATGGTTAAAGAAATTCAGTGTTCTATAAGTCTTCGCGGGCTAAGATGGGCTGCATGACGCACTTAGAATCCCCGCCCATCTTCATCACCGGTATGTCGGGTGGTGGCTTGACCTCCGCAGCCAAAGTCTTGGAGGACAAAGGCTACTACGTTGCCCACAACATCCCGCCGAAGGCCATCATTGATCTTCTCAAGCTGTGCGCGATGGAGGAGACCAAGGTTAAGAAGGTCGCAGCGGTAACTGACGTGCGTTCCCGTATGTTTCTAGGTTCGCTGCTGGAGACCATCGATGAAGTTACCGAACTCGGCATGAAGCCAACGGTACTGTTTCTCGATGCACGCGATGACGTTTTGATTCGCCGTTTCGATTCCGTGCGCCGTACCCACCCCCTACAGGGTGGAGACACGCTGAAGGCAGGCATTCAGAGGGAGCGAAAAGCCATCGCGCATGCCCGCGAGCGTGCGGACATCATCATCGATACCACCAATCTCTCCATCCATGATCTGCGGCGTGCGATGGAGGCCGCCTTCGGTGATATGCGCAAAGACGTCCAGCACGTCACCGTCGAGTCCTTTGGCTTTAAAAATGGCTCGCCTCGCGATGCAGACCTTGTGCTTGACGTGCGATTCTTGCCCAATCCTTATTGGGTTCCGGAGCTGCGCGGCTACCGTGGCACCGATGAGCCGGTCTCGGATTATGTCTTGGCCCATCCTGCCGCCGAGAAGTTCATTGAGCACTTTCTGGATATGTTCGGCACCATGCTCAAGGGCTATCGTCACGAGGGCAAGAACTTCATCACAGTTGGCGTCGGCTGTACGGGCGGCCACCACCGTTCCGTTGCCGTTGCCGAGGAATTGACCCGGCGCCTGCGTCAGCGCGGAGACCTCGAGGTAAACGCTCTGCACCGCGATATTCAACGCGGCTAGTTTTTCTATTTCCTTGCACAATTGACCCGGAAAGCTTATAAATCCACCAATGACTCGACAAACCCACATGGCTTGCCTCGGTGGCGGCCATGGTCTTTATCAAACCCTTCTTGCTGCCCAGATGACGGGCGTGGAGCGGATCTCAGCCATAGTTACCGTCGCCGATGACGGTGGCTCTTCAGGGCGTCTGCGCCGTGAGCTGGACATCATTCCACCCGGTGATCTGCGCATGGCGCTGGCCGCGCTTTCCGATGACACGGAAACTGGCCAAATGTGGGCAGAGACGTTGCAACATCGTTTCCGGGGCAACGGTGCGATGGCAGGGCACGCCGTGGGTAATTTGCTTATTGCTGGCCTGACTGAGGTTCTCGGCGATTATCAGGCGGCCCTGGATAAGGTAGCCCAGCTGACCAATTCCCGCGGCCGCGTGCTGCCGGTGGTCAATCAGCCGCTGGACATCGAGGCGGAGGTCGCCGGACTTGACGAGGATCCCCGCATCATGCGGGCCGTACGCGGCCAAGTGGCGGTGGCTTCCACTCCGGGTCAGGTACGTCGCGTACGCATCCTTCCGGCGCATCCACAGGCCAATCCGAACGCTTTGGCCGCGCTTTCCGACGCCGACCTCATCACCATCGGCCCCGGCTCTTGGTTTAGCTCGGTGCTACCGCACGTGCTGGTGCCGGAAATCGTGAACACTGTGAAGAACTCTTCCGCGATGCGCGTGGTTGTGCTGAACCTTTCGGCAGAGCCGGGCGAGACTCAGGGCTTTTCTGCGGAGCGGCATCTCCACGTGTTGGCGCAGCATGCGCCGGAACTGCGCATCGACCGCGTCTTGGTGGATTCCAACGCTATCCCTAGTGAGAGTGAGCGCAGCTATCTGCAGCGCGCAGCCAACGTACTGGGCGCCCAAGCGGTATTCGCTGACGTTAGCCTGCGTGATGAAAACGGCGTGCGTCTAAACAAGCATGATCCACACAAGCTTTCTGCTGCGTTGAAAGGATTGCTCGAGCAAAGCTAGCCTAGTGCGGCCAAGGATTTATCGTGCAGGCTAGACTAGTGTTTCTCTATGTCTGTATAAGGCATTCCGTGCCTGATAGGGCATACCGCGTCTGCGCAGACCTGGTTGGATGATGCTCGGTCTGTACAGCAAGAATCATTGAGAAAGGGGCAAGGACTTTGTCTGCTTCATTGACCGAACAGGTCAAGGATGAACTCACAGCAGTCTCCGTTCCACGCCAGTCCGCTCGTGCCGCGGAAATTTCCGCCATGTTGCGCTTTGCCGGCGAGCTGACCGTAAGCGGGGACCAGATGGCCTACGAAATCGAAGTGGACAATCTGCGCATTGCCGAGCGGCTCATCGAAGCCCTCGATGACCTCTACAGCGTGAAGGCAACCTCGCATGTTGTGGGGCCGGCCGGTTCGCAGAAGAAGTCTCGCGTTCAGCTGCGCGTTGCCTCCGGCGCAAAGGAGCTAACGCGTCGCCTAGGGTTGGTCACTCGTTCGGGCCATCCGGTGGTGGGACTGCCGCCGCAGGTAATCTCGGGCTCTATCGCCGACAACGAGGCCGCATGGAGGGGCGCATTCCTTGCCCAAGGGACGCTGACCGAGCCGGGCCGTTCTTCTACCCTCGAGGTGCTATGCCCTTGCCAAGAGGCCGCGCTGGCTTTGGTGGGCTGTGCACGCCGCCTGGGAATCTCTGCAAAAACCAAGGAAACCCGTGGCGCCGATCGCGTCGTTGTGCGCGATGGCGATGCTATTGGCGCCTTGTTGACCCGCATGGGCGCTCAGGAAACCCGCTTGACGTGGGAGAAGAAGCGCGTCAAGCGCGAGGCGCACGATACCTCGAAGCGCCTGGATAACTTCGATGATGCTAATTTGCGCCGTTCCGCGCGTGCTGCGGTAGCTGCCGCCGCCCGTGTAGAGCGCGCGATGGAAATATTGGGCGACGACGTGCCCGAGCACCTCGCAGATGCGGGCCGCCTGCGCGTCCAGCACCGCGAGGCCTCCTTGGAGGAACTGGGACGCCTGGCTGATCCTCCAATGACTAAGGATGCTGTTGCCGGACGCATCCGGCGCTTGCTTTCCATGGCAGATAAGCGCGCCGAGGAGCTTGATATTCCGGACACCAACGAATCGATCACTGATGATCTTTTTGACGAGTCGTAGACTTTACTAGGTGAAAAAGTTTCTGATTTTCAAGGTTTCGATCAAAGCCTTAGCCGCCAGCCGCCTTGTCCGATCGGACGGGGCGGTTTTGTTCGGGCAAAACAGGCACATTCGGGAGTAGGCGGATACTTTACGCCCAGCATTGCTGCGTCTGGTACCTGCTGGATATGTTTGCTAATCAGGGCTGAGCTGGGGGAGTGATATATCCCACCCCAGGCAACATAAACCAACACATACGGACAAACTCGGGGGTAGTGCAGGGGGTTTTCGGTGCGGATTAGTCATGTGAGCCAAAAATTGTACGCCTGTTTTTGCCTTTCGTCATTACCTGGTTCTAGAAAGCCTCGGGTGGCCCTTTGACCGCTGCATGCTTGGTGTTTGCTCGGTAGTATCGGCCGTGTTGGGAAAACTCACCGAGGTTCTTCGCACCAAAGACGAACTAGAGGAGATGCCTCGGAGCCCACATAACTTTTACTCGATTTATAGAGGAGAAAAACAGTGACCATCCGCGTAGGCATCAATGGCTTTGGCCGCATCGGCCGCAACTTCTTCCGTGCAGTTGCCCAGGGCGACTCCGACCTCGAGGTAGTTGCAGTCAACGACCTCACCGACAACGGCAGCCTGGCAAATCTTCTCAAGTACGATTCCGTTCTCGGCCGCTTCGACGGCGAGATCACTCATGATGACGAGTCCATCACCGTCAACGGCCACCGCATCGCAGTTTCTGCTGAGCGCGATCCAAAGAACTTGAACTGGTCCGAACACAACGTTGACATCGTTATCGAGTCCACCGGCTTCTTTACCGATGGTGAGGCAGCAAAGGCTCACATCGAGGCTGGCGCCAAGAAGGTCATCATTTCTGCACCGGGCAAGAACGTTGACGGCACCTTCGTCTACGGCGTCAACTCCGACGAATACGACGCTGCGAAGCACAACGTTATTTCCGCAGCTTCCTGCACAACCAACTGCCTGGCACCGATGGCAAAGGTCCTCAATGACAAGTTCGGCATCGAGAAGGGCCTGATGACCACCGTTCACTCCTACACCGGTGACCAGCGCATCCAGGATGCACCACACAAGGACCCACGCCGTGCACGCGCTGCAGCGGTCAACATGGTTCCGACCTCCACCGGCGCTGCAAAGGCAGTTGCACTGGTTCTTCCGGAGCTTGAAGGCAAGCTGGACGGCTACGCAATGCGCGTTCCGACCATCACCGGTTCCGCAACCGACCTGACTTTCACCGCTTCCCGCGACGTCACCGTTGAGGAAATCAACGCTGCAATCAAGGAAGCCTCTGTTGGCGAGTTCGGCGAGACCCTCGCATACACCGAAGACCCAATCGTTTCCACCGACATCATCACCGACCCACACGGTTGCATCTTCGACGCCGGCATGACCAAGGTCTCCAACGGCAACCTCGTCAAGGTCCTTGGCTGGTACGACAACGAGTGGGGCTACACCAACCAGCTCGTGCGCACCACCTCCTTGGTCGCTTCCAAGCTTTAAGCTCGGCGCTTGCAAGTCTTAACTAGAGGCTTGGCTTAGATGTTCTACCGGCTCACGCAATTTCCCGCCCAAGGGTCATGCGTGGGCCGGTAGTCTTGTATAGAACGCTTTTTAAAGATTTCAATGAAGGAGAATCCAATGGCTTTCAAGACCCTTGATGACCTCATCGCAGAGGGTGTGGAGTCCCGCCACGTCCTCGTACGATCCGACTTCAATGTGCCGCTCGACGAGGAAGGCAACATTACTGACTCCGGACGTATCACCGCATCCCTGCCAACCATCAAGGCACTCGTTGAAGGTGGCGCCAAGGTCATCCTTTCCGCACACCTGGGCCGTCCAAAGGGCGAGGTAAACGAGAAGTACTCCCTGGCACCGGTAGCAGAGGCTCTTTCTGAGGCACTGGGTCAATACGTAGCGCTTGCTGGCGACGTAACCGGTGAGGACGCACACGAGCGCGCAAACGGTCTTAACGACGGTGACGTCATGCTGATCGAGAACGTGCGTTTCGATGCTCGCGAGACCTCCAAGGATGAGGCTGAGCGCGGCGCTTTCGCTGATGAGCTCGCTGCCTTGGCTGCGGATAACGGCGCCTTCGTCTCCGACGGTTTTGGCGTTGTCCACCGCGCGCAGGCTTCCGTATACGACGTCGCTAAGCGCCTGCCGGCGTTTGCAGGCAAACTCGTGCAGAAGGAAGTCGAGACTCTCGCAGCTGTCGCTGAAAAGCCAGAACACCCATACGTGGTTGTCCTCGGCGGCGCGAAGGTCTCTGACAAGCTCGGCGTCATCGAAGCGCTGGCAGATAAGGCTGACAAGGTCATCATTGGTGGAGGCATGTGCTACACCCTGCTCGCGGCAAAGGGCTACAACGTTCAGAACTCTCTGCTGCAGGAAGACCAGATCGACAACTGCAAGGACCTGCTCGAGCGCTTCGGTGACAAGCTTGTTCTGCCGGTAGACCTCATTGCTGCTACCGAGTTCAACGCTGATGCGGAAAACAAGGTTGTCGCCCTCGACGGCATCCCAGAGGGCTGGATGTCCCTGGACATTGGACCTGAGTCCGTTAAGGCATTCGACGAGGTTATTGCATCCTCTAAGACCGTATTCTGGAATGGTCCGATGGGCGTATTCGAGATGGAGGCATTCTCCAAGGGCACCGAAGGCGTGGCTAAGTCCATCATCTCTGCCACCGAAAACAACGGCTCCTTCACCGTCGTCGGCGGTGGCGACTCCGCCGCTTCGGTTCGCCTGCTTGGCCTGAATGAAGAGGGCTTTTCCCACATCTCCACCGGCGGCGGCGCATCCCTCGAGTTCCTCGAGGGTAAGGAACTGCCGGGCGTATCTGTTCTGCAGGCATAAGCGCCGCAGTTACACAGGCCTACGCACAATAAAACCTGAAAGGAAAATTTTCCATGGCACGTAAACCACTGATTGCCGGTAACTGGAAGATGAACCTGGACCACAAGGAAGCAATCGCCTCCATCCAGAAGTTCGACTTCTCTCTGCCGAAGGACTACTACGACAAGGTCGACGTCGCCTTCATGGTGCCGTTTACTGATCTGCGCACCATGCAGACCCTCTCCGAGGGCGACAAGCTGCTTCTGACCTACGGCGCACAGGACATCTCCAAGCACGATTCTGGCGCCTACACCGGTGAGGTCTCAGGCAAGATGCTTGCATCCTTGGGCTGCAAGTGGGCCGTAGTTGGCCACTCTGAGCGCCGCGAGTACCACGGCGAGACCGACGAGCTCGTATCGGAAAAGGCTGCTGCAGCACTCAAGCACGGCCTGAGCCCGATCGTGTGCGTCGGCGAGCCGCTCGACGTTCGCGAGTCCGGCACCCACGTTGACTACGTGGTCAACCAGACCCGCAATTCCCTCGCAGGCCTGTCCGCTGAGGACTTGTCTAAGACCGTCGTTGCCTATGAGCCTGTCTGGGCCATCGGCACCGGCAAGGTTGCCTCCGCTGACGACGCCCAGGAGGTTTGCGCTGCAATCCGTGCTCTTGTACGCGAACTTGCGGGCGAAGAGGTGGCGGAAGGCATTCGTATTCTCTACGGCGGTTCCGTCAAGGTTGACTCCGTCGCCGAGATCGTGGGCAAGCCCGACGTCGATGGCGGGCTAGTCGGCGGAGCTTCCTTGGTAGGCGACGAATTTGCCAAGCTCGCTGCAAACGCATCCACCGTTGCCTAAGCACCGAGTCAAGGAGTAGGTAAGGAATAGGTACTGGATAACCAGCGCTACGCACGTGGGTCGAAGTATTCTTCGGCCCACGTCGTGGTGTAGAGTAGTCCGGAGTTAATTAATAAATTCTGAGAGGAACGATCCTATGATCTTGGCACTGGAAATCATCCTGGTGATTGCCGCGATCCTCATGTCCATCTTTGTGTTGCTGCACAAGGGCAAGGGCGGCGGACTTTCCAGCCTCTTCGGCGGCGGCGTCCAGTCCAACCTTTCTGGCTCCACCGTCGTGGAGAAGAACTTGGACCGCTACACCATCGTGATGGTTATCATCTGGTTGGCCTGCATCGTAGCGCTCAACCTGATCCAGGCATACGCCGTTTAAAGCCTAAGCAGGCTTAAAGAAAGGCCGCGCTTCCTTTACTTTTAAGGAAGCGCGGCCTTTTAATTTTCTGCTTATTCTTCGATTACCGTCGCAGCATCGTCGCTTAGGAAAAGAACGGTTTCGCTAGTGCCATGCGCACCGGCTGCAGGCCATTCGATGGCAGGGGAGCCGGCCACGATGTGGGAGGCCGCCTCAGCCTTTTCCTCACCGGAGACCAAGAACCACACACGCTCGGAGCGGTTAACCGCAGGCAACGTCAGCGTGACGCGCTCTGCTGGTGGCTTGGGAGAGTCGGGGACTGCTACAACGAGGTCTTCTTGTTCCATTACTGCCTCAGAATGCGGGAACATGGAGTTGATGTGGCCCTCGCCGCCCATGCCGAGCAGGTGTAGGTCGAAGCCGTTAGGTGCGAATTCAGAAATCTCGCCCGCATAGGCCTTCGCCGCATGCTCCATGGCGATAGCGCCCAAGTCGAGACCGTGAATGTGCTCTTCCGGAACGCCCGCTGCGTGCAGGAGTGCTGCACGGGCCTGGCCCTCATTGGAATCAGGATCGGAGACTGGAACATTGCGCTCATCACCAAAGAAGACATGCACGCGGGTCCAATCGATGGCCAAGGCTGGGTAATCCTCACTCTGCTGCTTCGCAGCGGCATCGAGGCGAGCCAGCTCGCGCAGAGTTCCGATGCCGGCACCACCGCCGGTGAGAACAACGCGCGCCACGCCGTCGTTGTGAAGGCCGCCGCCCGGGGCCTGGACCGACGTGACTACGTCGATGAATTTGCGGGCGGCAGAGGATATGAGTTCGTCTACATCGCTTACGCGGTGAAGAGTAACCATGTGTGTTTGATCCTTAAAAGGGGTGTAAAAAATAAAGATGTACGACTAACTGTAGTCCACGCGCGACAGTGCGCGAAGCGAGTGCGCATATGTCTTGTCAGAGTCGAGGTGGCGCAGGTCCTCAGAGAGGATTTCTGCCTGCGAACGCACGCTCAACGAGACCAGGGAATCCGGGGAACCCGGAACCTGTACACGGACGGTGCTAACGTCGACGACGTCGACTGTTACGTGTGAGGATACGCGGTTAAAGCGCAGGGAGTGGATAGGAAACGCCCCCGGCTCCGGAGCAGCCGTTGTTTTCCTGGTTACCGGAACACCCAGGGCGTCGACAAGCCAGCCCGCAGCAAAGTCAGCGGCCGGGCTTTCTGCCGCTCCGCAGATCTCCACGGACTCGACCGGCTCATGTGGGTGGCGGTCAAGCGCCGATGCTACGATGCCGCGCCACAGGGTAATGGCTGCCCAAGACATATCCGAGTCCCCCGGGGTATAGCCGCGGGAGAGCTGCATGAGCTCCTCATGGCTCGCCCCATCCCCGTAGGCCACGTTGGTGATCCGGCGCTGCGCCAGCTTGCCGATTGGGCTCTGCGCTGGATTAGCTGGGCACTTGGTGGGCCACCAAGCAACCAGTGGCGTATCCGGAAGCAGCAGCGGGATAACCACGGACTCGGACTGCTCAGCTAGGTCGCCGTGCAGGTGCATGACGACAATCTCCGAGGCACCAGCCTCACCGCCGACGCGCAGCTCGGCATCGAGGTGGGTTTCCTTGTCGCCGGAGCCGGCGATGACGACGAGCACGCGGGAGGGGTGCTCGTGCGAAGCGTCGCGAACGGAGGCTAGGATTCCCTCGATATCGTCGCCCTCGTTAGCGGCAACAATAAGTGTGAGCACGCGGCCAGTGGTCAGCGTGTAGTGCTCCTGCGCCTCAACGAGCTTCTTGGAGATCTTGCGGGTCGTGGTATCAGGCAATGGGATAATCATCGCTGTAGCCTCCTTAAGGGCGACGCCAGGTATGGCCCCGGCGGCGCAGCATCGTGTTGGCGGATTCAGGGCCCCAAGTGCCCGCTGGGTATTCTTCTGGCTGCCCGGCCTTGGCCCAATAGTCAAGAATTGGGTCGAGGATGGACCAGGAGAGCTCGACTTCCTCGTTGGTCGGGAAAAGCGAGGACTCGTCGAGCAAAGCATCGAGGATGAGGCGCTCATAAGCCTCAGGAGATTCCTCGGTGAAGGCCTCTGCGTAGGCGAAGTCCATGTTGACATCGCGGACTTCCATGGTGGAACCCGGCACCTTTGAACCGAAGCGCATTGTTACGCCCTCGTCTGGTTGGACGCGAATGACCACGGCATTCTGGCCGAGAGCCTCTGCCTGACCGTTGTTGAACGGCTGGTGCGGGGCGGTCTTGAATACCAGTGCGATCTCGGTGACGCGGCGGCCGAGGCGTTTGCCGGTGCGCAGGTAGAAAGGCACACCGGCCCAGCGACGGGAGTTGACCTCAAGGGTGCAAGCTGCATAGGTCTCAGTGGTAGAAGCAGGATCGAATCCGTCCTCCTCACGCAGGCCCCGCACGTACTCGGAGCCCTGCCAACCTGCAGAATACTGGCCGCGGGCAGTGGTCTTGTTCAACGGGTGAACCGGCTGGGTCGCGCGCAAGACCTTGATCTTTTCCGCCTGTAGTGCCTCCGGTTCAAAGGAAGAAGGCTCTTCCATAGCTACGAGGGCGAGCAGCTGCAACAGGTGGTTCTGGATGACGTCGCGGGCGGCGCCGATGCCGTCATAGTAACCGGCGCGGCCTCCCAAGCCGATGTCCTCTGCCATAGTGATCTGCACATGGTCGATGTAGTGCGCATTCCACATCGGCTCGAAGATCTGGTTGGCAAAGCGCAGCGCCATAATGTTCTGGACGGTTTCCTTGCCAAGGTAGTGGTCAATGCGGAAGACGGAAGACTCCGGAAAGACCGCGTTGACAATCTCATTGAGTTCACGAGCAGATGCTTGGTCGTGGCCGAAAGGTTTTTCAATGATGACGCGGCGCCAAGAATCGTCAGCGCTGTTGGCCATGCCAACGCGCTCAAGCTGGTGGCAGATGCTGGAGAAGAACTCCGGTGGAACAGAAAGATAATAAGCCCAGTTGCCGCCGGTACCGCGGGAGGAATCTAGCTCCGCCAAGCGTGCGGACAGGGCGTCGAAGCCGGCGTCATCAAAAGCTCCGTGCACGAACTCGATGCCCTGCGCCAGGTGCTGCCAGACGTGCTCGTTGAACTTGGTACGGGCGCCTGCCTTGACTGCGCCCATCACGTAGTCGCAGAACTCTTGTTTGTTCCAGTCACGGCGGCCATAGCCCACCAAGGTGAAACCAGCGGGCAGGAGGCCGCGGTGTGCAAGGTCGTAAATGGCGGGTAGCAGTTTCTTATAAGCGAGGTCACCGGTTACACCGAAAATCACCATGCCCGAGGGACCGGCGATGCGCGGTAGGCGCTTGTCCTTCGCGTTGCGCAGTGGATTTACCCAGGCGCTCGTTTCCGTCACAGGGGGTTCCTTTCCCAATTTAATTCTCCAGCGACACATTCTAGCGACAAGCGCCCCGCCGAGGTTAGTCAGCGGGGCGCGCGGCCAAAGAGGCGGCCGCAGCTACAGGCGAGCGGCCATCGATTCCAGAAGTTCTTCCCAAGCGGCGACGAACTTATCGACGCCCTCTTTTTCCAGGACTGCGAAGACATCGTCGAAGTCGATACCGAGTTCTGCCAGCTCGGTGAAGACGGCTTCTGCCTGCTCGGTGGAATCGCTTAGGGTATCACCGTGCAAGTTGCCTTCTGCTAGCACTGCGTCGATAGTTTTTTCCGGCATGGTGTTGACCGTGTGCGGGCCAGCCAACTCGGAAACGTACAAGGTAGCGGGGTAGTCGGCGTTTTTAACGCCCGTCGACGCCCACAGCGGGCGCTGCACATTCGCTCCTGCGGGAAGATCGCCTGCCTCCAGCAGCTCCTTCTTGAACAGGGCGTAGGCGCGCTGGGCATTGGCGACGCCCGCCTTGCCGCGCGCTGCCAAGGCAGCATCGCTTCCGATTGCCTCGAGGCGCTTGTCGACTTCGCTGTCCAAACGGGAGACGAAGAAGGAAGCCACGGAGTGAATCTTGGAAACGTCGTGGCCGGCCTTCTCGGCGCGGCGCAGGCCCTTCTTGAAGGTGTCGATGACTTCACCGTAGCGCTCGACGGAGAAGATCAAGGTGACGTTGACGGAGATGCCATCGGCAAGCGCGTCAGCGATGGCCGGAAGGGAACCCTCGGTGGCTGGAACCTTGATCATCAGGTTCGGACGGTTAACGCGCGCCCACAGCTCGCGTGCCTGCTGGATGGTGGCCTCGGCATCGGCGGAGATGCGGGGATCGACCTCGATGGAAACGCGCCCGTCGCGGCCTAAAGATGCCTCGTAGATTCCTGCGAACATATCGCATGCGCGGGCAACATCCTCGATGGCAAGGGCATAGACGGCGTCGTCAGCCTTTGCTCCCTCTTCCTTAAGCTGCGCAATCGCGGCATCGTAAGCGGTGCCCTTGGACATCGCAGCGGCGAAGATGGCCGGGTTTGTGGTGACACCCACGATGGACTTGGAGGAGATGATCTCCTCGAGGTTGCCGGAGTCTAGGCGCTCGCGGGAAAGATCGTCCAACCAGGTAGAGGTACCGAGTTGAGCGAGTTCATCAATATGCGACATGTTTTCCTTACTTGCTAGCGGTGATGGATTCGTGGGCGGCGTTGACTACGGCTTCGGTGGTGATGCCAAACTTCTCGAAGAGCTCGCCGGCTGGGGCAGAAGCGCCGAAGTGCTCGAGGGAGACATTGCGGCCGAAGGTGCCGGTGTACTTGTACCAAGGCATTGCGAGAGCAGCCTCGACGGAGACGCGGGCGCGGACTGCGGAAGGCAGCACGGACTCGCGGTAGGCATCGTCCTGCTCGTCGAACCATTCCAGGCATGGCGCAGAGACAACGCGGGTGGCGGTGCCTTCTGCTTCGAGCTGCTTTGCGGCCTCGACAGCCAGCTGCACCTCGGAGCCGGTGGCCAGCAGGATGACGTCTGGGGTTTCCTTGGATGCTTCTACCAAGACGTAGGCGCCACGACGTACGCCCTCGGCTGCCTTTTCCTTGGTGCCGGCAAGCACCGGCAGGTTCTGGCGGGAAAGCGCAAGGCCCTTTGGAGCTGCCTTGTACTCGAAGGCGGCGGCCCAAGCCTGCGCAGTCTCGTTGGCGTCGGCTGGGCGGATGACCGAGAGATTCGGGATTGCACGCAGGGCGGCCAAGGTCTCGACCGGCTGGTGGGTTGGGCCATCCTCGCCCAAGCCGATGGAGTCGTGGGTCCAGACGTAGTAGGTATCGGTGGACATCAAGGCACCGAGACGGACGGCTGGGTACTGATACTCGGAGAAAATCAGGAAGGTGCCGCCGTAAACCCGGGTGTTGCCGTGCAGCGCGATGCCGTTCATGATTGCGGACATCGCGTGCTCGCGAATACCGAAGTGGAGGTTGCGGCCGTAAGGCTTAGCATCCCAAGCGCCGGTGGTGATGGACTCAGGGCCGAAGGAATGGGCGCCCTTGATGACGGTGTTGTTGGAGCCAGCCAGGTCGGCGGAACCGCCCCACATCTCCGGAACTGCAGCAGCCAGTGCCTGGATGGTGGCCTCAGAGGCCTTTCGGGTAGCGATGGAATCGCCCTCATCCCATTCCGGTAATTCTGCTGCGAAGTTCTCCGGCAGCTTACGTGCCTGCATACGGTCGAAGAGTGCCTTGCCCTCTGGGCTTGCGGCAGCCCAAGCGTCGAACTTTTCCTGCCACTTAGCGTGCGCCTCTGCGCCGCGCTCACGCAGCTTGCGGGTGTGGGTTATTACCTCGTCGGAGACCTCGAAAGTCTTTTCTGGATCGAAGCCCAGAACTTCCTTGGTGGCGGCAACCTCTTCATCACCTAGCGCAGCGCCGTGCACGCCGCCGGTGTTCATTTTGTTTGGTGCCGGGTAACCGATGACGGTCTTGACGCGGATGAAAGATGGGCGCTCGGTTTCCTCGCGGGCGGCCTGTGCAGCGGCCTCGAGTGCTACGACGTCTTCACCGGACTCGACGGTCTGGACGTGCCAGCCGTAGGCCTCGTAGCGCGCGACGACGTCCTCGTTGAAGGCGATGTTCGTATCGTCCTCGATGGAGATGCGGTTGTCATCCCAGAAGACGATGAGGTTGCCCAGCTTCTGGGTGCCCGCCAGCGAGGAAGCCTCGGCGGTAACGCCTTCTTGCAGGTCGCCATCAGAGGAGATGACGTAAACGAAGTGATCGAACGGGGACTCGCCGGCCGGGGCTGCGGCGTCGAAAAGCCCGCGTTCCTTGCGGGCCGCCATGGCCATGCCGACTGCGGAAGCCAAACCCTGGCCGAGCGGGCCGGTGGTAATCTCCACGCCGTCGGTGTGGTTGACCTCCGGGTGGCCTGGCGTCAGCGAACCCCAGGTACGTAGAGATTTGAGGTCGTCCAGCTCCAAGCCGAAGCCGCCCAAGTAAAGCTGGATGTACTGCGTCAGCGAGGAGTGACCAACTGAAAGAACGAAACGGTCGCGGCCGGCCCACTTCACATCGTTCGGGTCATGATTGATGACGCGCTGGTACAGGGTATAAGCCAGCGGTGCCAGGGACATCGCGGTGCCTGGGTGCCCAGACCCGCACTTTTGGACAGCATCTGCTGCGAGAACGCGGACGGTGTCGACCGCGCGAGTATCCACATCAGTCCAGTCAGCCGGATAACGGCGCTCGACCATGGCTTGCAACTCTGGGGTCAGCTTTTCTTGCGACACTGGGGACGCCCCTTACTTTGTGGATCGGTTGATTATTGACCCCTCAAGTCTAGATGTTTTGATTAACGGGTGGTGGATTGTCACGGATTGTGGTGGATTATCTAAAACGGTCCAAGAAACTGTAGGCTGGCATGGTTAAGAAGCCTTGGTTAAAGGCGGGGGAACTTTCTAACCCCCGAAGCCGACAACTAATTTGCGGCCATAACCAGGCGGCCACAAAAAGTTACCCCGCGCCAGATACTGGAGGAATATTCCTTGGAGACGTTAAAGGCCTATTTTGCGCTGACGAAGCCGAGGATCATTGAGCTTTTGCTAGTCGCTGCAATTCCGGCGATGCTCCAAGCGCAGCGTGGTGTTGAATCCGTCACGGATAACTTCTGGCTAATCCTTTCCACCATCTTCGGCGGCTGGATGGGCGCTGCGGCTGCCCACACCTTCAACAATGTGGTGGACTATGAGATTGACCAGAAAATGCAGCGCACCCGCGCCAGGCCGCTCGTGCGTGCGAGTATCTCGCGCCGCAATGCTGCCATCTTTGCGTTGGTGATGTTGGCGCTTTCGGTCTTCTGGCTGGGCGTTCTGGCGCACTCCTGGCTGGCAGCGTTCTTCGTCATCCTGACTAACTTCTTCTATGTCTTCGTCTATACGAAGTTTTTGAAGATGCGCAATTCCCAAAACATCGTCTGGGGCGGCCTCGCTGGCTGTATGCCGGCGATGGTGGGTTGGGCAGTAATCCGTGACAATGCCCCTGCTGGTGAGCCCGATAAGTGGTGGCAGGCCATCGTGCTGTTCCTTATTATCTTCTTTTGGACACCGCCACATACGTGGGCACTGGCAATGAAGTACAAGGAGGACTACCGCAAGGCAGGCGTTCCGATGCTTCCGGTAGTCGCCCCTGAGGTCGAGGTAACCCGCCAGATTGTCTGGTACACAGTCGGTACGCTCATCGTGACCTTCCTGATCATCCCTGCTGCCTCGTGGATCTACTTGGTGGCTGCAGTTGGTTCCGGCGCCGTCTTCTTGTGGATTGCCATTGCACTCCACCGCGGCGTCAAGCAGGGCGAAAAGGTCAAGCCCATGCGCTTGTTCATCTACTCCAACAACTACCTGTCGGTCTTGTTCATCGGCCTATCTATCGACGCCGTGCTGGGCTGGGAATCCATCGGCAGCATGCTTGGCTGGTCGACGGCCTGGTTCTAACACAATCAGCCAACTTGGTGGGCCAGAAGGTGAACTAGAACAAGCGGCAATAAACTAGCCTAGTTATCCTCGCGCACTCTTAAGACGATAGAACCGGTGGTCTTGCGCTCTTGGAGATCGCGATGGGCCTGTGCTGCTTCTGCAAGTGGGTAGGACGCTGAGACGTTGAAGACTACGTCGCCGTCGGTTACCGCCTGAACGACTGCTTGGGCGCGCATTTGGAACTCGCCTTCTTGGGAGGTCCATGCACCCAGAGAAGGCCGAGTCAAAAAGATCGAGCCGTGCTTGTTGAGCAGCTGTGGATCCATCGGAGGAACCGGACCGGAGGCCGCGCCAAAAAGTGCCACGGTGCCGCGTGGGCGCACCACTTCGAGCGACTCCATGAAGGTATCCTTGCCGACGCCGTCGTAGACAACGTCCACACCGAAACCACCGTTGAAGCGGCGAACCTGCTCAGCAAGACCTTCGCCGTAGCGGAACACTTGGTCAGCGCCAGCCTCGTATGACAAGGCTTCCTTTTCATCGGTCGAGACTACCGTGTAAACCGTGGCACCGGCTGCCTTAGCCATTTGGGTGAGGATAAGCCCCACGCCTCCTGCGCCTGCGGTGATAAGGCAGGAGGCGCCCTCGCCGAGCTGGTACACGCCATTCGCCAGGTAATGAGCGGTCATTCCCTGCAGGAGCATGGAACCGGCTACCTCAGGCGGGAAGTCATCGGGGACCGCAACGATGCGGTCGCGCGGCACGCATACTTGCTCCGCATAGGAGCCGAAAGCGTGGTCCCAAGCCACCATGGTGCCCTCGGCGATTTCGCCCTTTGGATCGTGGACCACGCGACCAGTGCCCTCGAGGCCGAGGATGAAAGGAGGCGTGGCGCTGTAGATGCCTTCGCGGTAATAGGTGTCGATGTAGTTGACACCGGCCACGATTACGTCGACAAGCAGCTGATCCTCGGTAGGCGTGGGTGCCGAAGTCTCTACATACTCGAGGACCTCTGGGCCACCTTTGTGGTTGACCTGAATTGCGTACATGCTTCAAGGCTATCGCAGCTACTCGCATACATGCAGGAAAACCGCTCCACCGAACGGCACCAAGGCCAGTTCGAAGAGGTGGAGCGGTTCCGCGGAAGACTGTGAGGGCTCGGGAGTCTATATCCTTTTTGAGCTTTACTTAGCTAGTGCTGCCTGCCGCGCAGCGAATTTTTCTTCGGCTGCTGGGGAGCCAGTTTTTAGGCCCGCTGTGCCGTTGACGCGGCGAACACCATGCGCCCATAGGAGAGCGGTGAATGCGGTGACTACGGAAGACATGCCGATGTGGATTGGCACCGTCCAGCGCGGGATGTGCATGTAGAACTGGGCGACGCCGATACCCCATTGGATGAGAATGCAGGCGATGAGCATCCACGCGGCCTTCTTGACCAAAGCTGGTGCTTGAACGCGGTAAAGCATGAAGACCACAATGACGGTGAGGATCAGGTAGGCGTACATGCAAATCGCATGAGCCACGGCCATCATCTCGGTATCGACGTTGAGGCGCCCTTCCATGCCGACGCCATCGTCGCCAGAGTGGACACCAGAGCCGGTGACCATGGTGCCGGTGGTGAGAACCACGGCGAGGGCAATGGATGCCATCGCGGCCAACACGCGGATGGCCTGCGGGAAGATCTGGGTACGCACGCCGTCGTCAGGCTCAAGGATGCGGGAGTAAAGCATTGCAGCCAACCAGACGAGAACCATCGATGGCAGGAAGTGCAGCGCCACGGCCCACCAGTTGAGCTTCAATAAAACGGAGATGGCGCCGATGATTGCCTGAACCACGATGCCGGCCAAGTTCAACCACGCGTAAACCTTCAACTCAGTGCGGCGGCGCGCCATATGCATCGCCATGATGGCAGCCACTGCGGCGGCCGTGACGACGAAGGTAAGTAGGCGGTTACCGAACTCGATGAGTTGGTGGATCCACGGTGCTGCGCCGGAGAGAGGAACAAGCGAGCCCGGGTGGCACTCGGGCCAGGTGATGCAGCCAAGGCCGGAACCAGTAACGCGCACAATGGCGCCGGATACGGTAATGCCGCCTTGGCAGACAAGCAGAATCATCGCGATGAAACGCTGCGCCTTGATGGCGGGCGTCGCCTCGCGGAAAAACGTAGATACTTTGTTACCGGAATTCACGTTAAAAAGACTACCGCTCGGACAGGCTCGGAACGAAACCCCGAATGCCTGCGGGAGCGAAAAAGATAAAAGTCACATTTGCTGCCAGAAATGGAACTTTTTCGCGGTTGCATTTCGCAGTTTCCAAATGGTGAGGTCGACTTGGTGAGGTGAGGCTACACCAGTCTCAGCGCAATACTCGGGTCACAGCTGTTACGGGGTGACCTCACCATTTGCAGATGTGGGCCCTCACCAAACGGTTCAAGCCCGCGTGGTGCAGTCAGGTGCGCGATTAGCCCTCGAAGCGGAACCAGCGCACCGCTGCGAAGGAGGCGGCGCCGGCCCAGGCGAGGAGCACGAGTAGTTCCTGCCAGGGGAGGGTGTGGTTGAGGGCGTCGGCAAGCGCGCTTGCCATCGCGACCGTGGGCACCACGGTAAGGATGCCGTCATTGCTCAAGCCTTGGGTGTACATGGCCCAGCCCACGACTCCCATCAGAATGAACCAGATGAGGTTCGCAACCGCGAGGACTACCTCGGAACTTAAAGTACCGCCGAGGAGCAGGCCGAGCGCGGTGAAGGCGCACACGCCCAGGATGAGGGTGATAAGCCCCAGCAAGATGCCGCCAAGGCTAGCCCGAAGGCCAAGCAGGAAGGCAACGCCGCCGAGGACGAGGACTTGGACCGCGACCATTGAGAAGACAGCGGCAATCTTGCCCACGATGATGGTCCAGGCCGGGACGCCGGAGGCGCCAGTTCGCTTCAGTGCGCCGTAGCGGCGGTCAAAGGCCAGCGCAATGGCTTGGCCGGTAAAGCCGGAGCTTGTGGCCGCCACCGCCAAGACCATAGGGAATATTTCCTTCAGGCCGTGGCCGGTAATGTGCTCCATCCGTGCCGCGCCAATCAAAATGGCTAGGGGAATGACGATGCTGAGCAGTTGCTGCTCACCGTGGCGCAGCATGAGTTTGGACTCGATTAGGCCCTGAGCTCGTGCCATGGTCCAGACGCTGGCACGCTGCGGGTGAGGCTGAAAGGTTCCCGGTTCGAAACGCGTCATGATTACTCCTTAGCTGCGCAGCTCGCGGCCGGTGATGTCGAGGAAGACGTCCTCAAGGTTGCGGTGGGTGGTGTCCAGGTTGCGTAAGGTAACGCCTTGCTGGGCAAGCTCCTGGGCCAGGCGGGCGATGACGTCTGGGGTAGCCGGGGTTTCCACGCGGTAATGCAGTGGGCGGGTGGCCTCAGTGGGCAGCCCTGCCGCGTTGAGCGCGTTAAGGTCCACCTCGGTGGCTGTCTCGAAAGTGATGAGCGGTGAGCCCGTGGATTCCATGAGCTCTGCCGTTGTACCCTGCGCCACCATGTGCCCGTGGTCCACGATGACAACGTGGTCAGCCAAAGCCTCGGCCTCGTCCATCAGGTGGGTGGTCAGAACGGTGGTTACTCCGTCATTGCGGAGCGCGCGGATGAGATCCCACACGGCCAAGCGGGATTGGGCGTCGAGTCCTGCAGTTGGTTCATCGAGGAAGACCAACTCCGGGCGGCCGATGATTGCCAGCGCTAGGGACAGGCGCTGTTGCTGGCCACCGGAGAGGCGCCGATAAGTGTTTTTCTCCACTCCTTTAAGCCCCAGCTGTTCAATCAGCCAGTCGGGATCGAGCGGGTTTGCACTGTACTTGGCGCTGAGCTGTAGCATCTCGCGTACGCGGATGCCAGAGTAGGAACCGCCGCCCTGGAGCATGATGCCGATGCGCTCGCGCACGGCGTCGGGATCGGTGCTGGGATTAAGGCCCAAGACGCGGATGCTTCCCGACGTCGGCTTCTTAAAGCCCTCACACATCTCGATGGTGGTGGTTTTGCCGGCGCCGTTAGGTCCAAGCAGGCACAGCATCTCGCCGCGTTCTACGCGGAAGCTGAGCCCGTCGACGGCCCGTTTATCGCCGTAGGACTTGACCACGTTGCTGAGCTCTAGCGCTGGTGCTCCATCGAAAGTTGCATTCACGAGTGCCTAGTTTAGGACACTGATTCGCGAACGGCGTAATAGCACCATCCACAGTCCCATGACCACGAGATAAGTCACGATAGCTGCGGTATAAATGACCACGATTGTGCCGGGCGGTAGGCCAAGGCCGCGAGGGAGCACGAAGAAACTCATCGCCGCAGAATATATAACCACCGTGATCCGGAAGATGAGACGGTTGGCCCACGCCGCCAAGGGCAGCACGGCCCACAGGATGTACCACGGGTGGACCACTGGGAAGAAGATGACCAGCACCAAGGTGGCGATGCCGAGGCCGCCTACCGGGTGGATGCTGCCACGATATGTGGCTAGCAACATACGCAGCATGAAACCGGCTGCGATGATAACACCGATGGTACGGGTGAAAGTGAGGATGGCGTCGGTGTGATCGCCCAAACCTAAGAGCATTCCGAGGAAGCCAGCACTGACGCCGACTGCAGTACTAGAGGACAACCACGAGCGGATGGATGCTGCGCCGCCTTGCCCGGTTATCCAGCCAAGCCCGATTCCGGAAGTCAGCGTGACAAGGGCAATTGCGGCCAACAGGATGAAAAACTGCAGGGCGACGGCGCTACCGATGGCGCGTGGGGTGGAGTATCCGCGGCGGATGAATAGCACGCGGGCGAGCGCCATTCCAACGAATCCCAGCCCGATGAAGCCCGTAACCTTGACCATTCCGGCGCATGAAATGAGCAATCCCGAGCATAAAAAGTACAGCCACGCCGGAGCGCCGCCTAGGCAGTCGACGCCGCGCAGGCCGAGCTCGACGCCGACCAAGGCCAATCCCAACATGACCGATTCATTGTGGATGCCGCCTACCAGGTGCAACGTGGTCAGCGGGTTGAGGATGCCCAACCACAGTGCGGACTCGGGCGAGACTCGACAACGGATAGCCAACTGCGAGATGGCCCAGCCGGCGGCGATTATGCCGGCTAGCGAAAGCAGCCGGTGTGCGATAACCCCCAAGATGATTGAATTGCCGGTGAGCAGGCTGACTATCCCGGCCAACCCGAGTGCGACGGGGCCATAAGGTGAGGGCGAGTTAGCCCAGATGAAGGGGACCGAGCGAGCCAAAGGATCGGCTGAACCGAGGAGCTCCACCGGGCCCCCAGAGTATGGGTCGAGGCCCTGGGTGACGATGGAGCCGTTGGCCAGATAGGAATAAATGTCCTGGGTAAAAAGGGGCGCAGTGAAAACAAGTGGGATAACCCAACCAGCCCAGGTACGCCAGAGCTGGCTTTCAGTAACCAACCGGCGCGGCCGCGAATGCTCGCCATTGCTTTCGGTGTTGCGGAGAGGCGTTCCAACAAACGGGGCCATGAGCACCCATGCGGTGACCATCAGGCCTACGCCGCAGAAGACGAGGGCAGAAGCCGATTGCAACATGCGCGACATCAATGAGCCGAAGGGCACGTTGTCATAGGGGTTGCCTACTACGGGCAGTGCGCCGGCCCCAAGGCCGCCGACGGCGATGAGGATGGCACCCAGCGTGCCCATCCATCGCAGCACAAAGAAGGCACGCAGCTGGGCGATGGTGGTACGCGGGCGAGCGGCGTCTTCATCTGGCAGAAGGTCGTAGAGTGCGCCGGGCAGGGAGCCGGGTGCATCTTCGCTATTTCCATCGGCATGCAGCTGCGCGGAACGCGATCCCGCACTGCCAAGACGCGGGAGATCCTGGCGGATACCCGTGAGGAAAGCAGTGAGGCGTTGTTTCATAAATGTTTACTCTAGCGGGCCGCCAATTGGCTTGGGGGTGAGGGCTCGCCACGCCGGGTACCTGCGTTGGTGGAAATTGGGAATGAATTAGGGAACACTAGTGTTGTCTAAAAATAGTCGTTCGCTTTCAAGACGGGAGGTGTAGCAGATGGTCCCAGAAAAGGAGACCAGGACCACTGAAGGCGATACCCGCCGCCAGGTCATGCTTCTCCTCCTTAAGGATGGGCCGGTTACGGCCTCGTATCTTGGCGAGCGCCTAGGTCTTTCGGCCGCCGGTATCCGCCGGCACTTAGACATTCTGGTGGAAGAAGAGCTCACGGAGGTGGTCCAGCGTAAGTCGCTCGCGGCTGGCCGCGGCCGCCCCGCCAAGCATTTCCGCCTCACAGACCGCGGGCGTGCACAATTCGGGCATGCCTACGACGCGCTGGCTTCCGATGCCCTGAACGCCCTAAGGGCGGCAGGTGGAGCCGAGGCCGTGCGCAGTTTTGCAAAGGCCCGCTTTGAAAAGCTCCTTGAGGACGTGCACCCGCTTATCGGGGAAGATGAGTCCGTAGAGGAAGTGGCCCAAAAGTTGGCTGCTGTCTTGGACGAACATGGCTATGCCGCGACCGTCAACAGTGCCGGTTTTGGTGTGCAGATTTGCCAGCACCATTGCCCAGTCGCCCATGTGGCTGCAGAGCATCCGGAACTATGTGAGGCTGAACAGGAAGTCTTTTCTGCCCTGTTAGGTAAACACGTGCAGCCCTTGGCTTCTATTGCAGATGGCCATGGAATCTGCACCACAAACATCCCCTTGACACCGGTTAACCAAGACCGGGAAACAAAGCATTAGACGAAAGGAGCGGGTTATGACTCAGGCACAACCGGCGCCAGGCCTCGAGACCAAGATGAGTGATGACGAGATCATCTCTTCCATCGGTGGTTACGAGTACGGCTGGCACGATTCCGACGAAGCGGGCCAGGCAGCTCACCGAGGACTCAGCGAGGACGTCGTCCGCGATATTTCTGAGAAGAAGAACGAGCCGGAGTGGATGCTGGAATCCCGTCTGAAGGCGCTGCGCATCTTTAACAAGAAGCCGGTTCCAACGTGGGGCCCGGATCTCTCCGCTATTGACTTCGACAACATCAAGTACTTCGTGCGCTCCACTGAGAAGCAGGCGCAGACCTGGGACGATCTTCCTTCTGATATCAAGGAGACCTACGACAAGCTGGGTATCCCGGATGCAGAAAAGAAGCGCCTGGTCTCCGGCGTTGCTGCGCAGTACGAGTCTGAGGTTGTCTACCACAAGATTCGCGAGGACCTGGAGGCCCAAGGCGTTATCTTCGTCGATACCGATACCGCAGTGCGCGAGTACCCGGAAATTCTCCAGGAGTACTTCGGCACCGTCATTCCGGCTGGCGATAATAAATTCTCCGCGCTGAACAATGCCTGCTGGTCCGGCGGCTCCTTTGTCTATGTTCCAAAGGGCGTGCACGTGGATATTCCGCTGCAGGCATACTTCCGCATCAACACCGAGAACATGGGCCAGTTCGAGCGCACCCTCATCGTCGTTGAGGAGGACGCTTATGTTCACTACATCGAGGGTTGTACCGCTCCTATCTACAACTCCGATTCTTTGCACACCGGCGTTATCGAGATCGTCGTGAAGAAAGGCGGCCGTTGCCGCTACACCACGATCCAGAACTGGTCCACCAACGTCTACAACCTGGTTACCCAGCGCGCAAAGGTGGAAGAGGGCGGCACCATGGAATGGGTCGATGGCAACATCGGTTCCAAGGTCACCATGAAGTACCCGTCTTGTTGGCTGACCGGCGAGCATGCCAAGGGCGAAGTTCTCTCTCTGGCTTTCGCTGGCGAGGATCAGGTCCAGGACACCGGTTCCAAGATGCTGCACATGGCTCCGCGTACCTCCTCCAACATCGTGTCTAAATCCGTCGCCCGCAACGGTGGCCGCGCGGCTTACCGCGGCCTGGTGCAGGTCAACGCGAACGCATCCAACTCCACCGCGAACGTCGAGTGCGACGCATTGCTCGTGGACAACAATTCGCGTTCCGATACATACCCGTATAACGACATCCGTAATGACCACGTGACCTTGGGCCACGAGGCAACGGTGTCCCAGGTTTCCGAAGAGCAGCTGTTCTACCTCATGTCCCGCGGCATCGCGGAAGAGGAGGCAATGGCGATGATCGTGCGCGGCTTCGTGGAGCCAATCGCGAAGGAGCTTCCGATGGAGTACGCCCTCGAGCTCAACCGCCTTATTGAACTGCAGATGGAAGGATCGGTGGGCTAAGTGGTCGCATCTAACGAATTCAATCCGGCTGACGTCACCAAGGGCGATCAGTTCACGTCTTTCAATGTGGAGGACTTCCCAGTACCGCACGGTCGCGACGAGGTTTGGCGTTTTATCGCCCTGCGTAACTTGCGTGGCTTGCACAACGGCGAGTTCGCTCCGGCGGTAGCGCAGAAGATTGCTGTCAGCGCACCGGAAGGCGTTAGCTCCGAGACCGTCGCTGCCGACGATTCCCGCCTAGGCAAGGCAGGTGCTCCTGCAGACCGCGTTGCAGCCCAGGCATGGTCTTCCATGCCAGAAGCGCAGTTGGTCACCATCGATGCTGAGGCTCAGCTGGATAAGCCAGTGGAAATCACCATCACTGGCGCGGGTGAGGGCGTGACCTCCTTCGGTGCAACCTCCATCCAGGTGGGCCACCATGCAGAGGCCACCGTCGTGCTCAAGTATGTCGGTTCCGGCACCCACGCTGACAACGTTGAGTTCATCGTCGGCGACGGCGCCAACGTCACCGTTGTTGTCGACGCTGACTGGGAAGACAACGCGGTACACCTGGGCCACCAGGTTGCCTCCATGGGTCGAGATTCTGTTCTGCGCCACAACACCGCCATCTTCGGCGGCGAAATCGTGCGAATCGTTCCACGCGTTGCCTTTACCGCTCCAGGCGGCGACGCAGAGATGCTCGGCGTCTACTTCGCCGATGCAGGCCAGTACTTCGAGAACCGCCTGCTCGTTGACCACTCGGTACCGAACTGCCGCTCCCGCGTGTTCTACAAGGGTGCGCTGCAGGGTGAAACCCATGCTGACGGTTCCGCCGAGTCTGGCCGTGCTGAGGCGCGCACCTGCTGGGTTGGCGACGTACTGATCCGCAAGGATGCCACCAACACCGATACCTATGAGACCAACAACAACCTCATCCTGACTGAGGGTGCTCGCGCCGATGCGATCCCGAACCTGGAGATCCAGACCGGCGAAATCGTGGGGGCTGGCCACGCCGCAACCGTTGGCCGCTTCGACGACCTCGAGCTGTTCTACCTGATGTCCCGCGGTATCCCGGCTGCAGAGGCACGCCGCCTTATCATCCGCGGCTTCTTCTCCGAGGTCATCTCCCGCATTCCAGTTGAGTCCTTGCGCGAGGATCTAGAAACCCGCGTCATTGACGAGCTCGAAAAAATCAACGCCTAGAAACAATCCCCGAAAGCAGGTCTAACTCAATGTCTACCCTGGAAATCAAGAATCTCCACGCGCAGGTCCTCCCGAACGAGGAGGACGGTGAGGCCAAGGAAATCCTCAAGGGCGTCAACCTGACCATCAAGTCCGGTGAGACCCACGCCGTCATGGGCCCGAATGGCTCCGGCAAGTCCACCTTGTCCTACGTCATCGCTGGCCACCCGAAGTACGAAGTAACCGAGGGCGAGATCCTGCTCGATGGCGAAAACGTCCTTGAGATGGAAGTTGACGAGCGCGCACGTGCTGGCCTCTTCCTGGCCATGCAGTACCCAACCGAGGTTCCGGGCGTGAAGATGGCGCAGTTCATGCGCTCTGCCGTCACTGCTGTGCGCGGCGAGGCTCCGAAGCTGCGCGAATGGAACAAGGAGCTTAGCGAGGCACGTGAGAAGCTTTCCATCGATAAGTCCTTCGCACACCGTGCCGTCAACGAGGGCTTCTCTGGTGGCGAGAAGAAGCGCCACGAGGTTATGCAGCTCGATCTGCTCAAGCCAAAGTTCGCAATCATGGATGAGACCGACTCCGGCCTGGACGTCGATGCTCTGCGCGTTGTTTCCGAGGGCATCAACCGCTTCCAAGAGGAGACCAACGGCGGCATCTTGATGATTACCCACTACAAGCGCATCCTCAATTACGTGAAGCCGGACTTCGTCCACGTCTTCGCCAACGGCCAGGTCATCAAGACCGGCGGCGCTGAGCTGGCTGACCAGCTTGAAGAGTCCGGTTACGACCAATTCGTTAAGTAAGAAGGACAATGTCTAACTTCGACGTTTCTGCCATCAGGGAGCAATTCCCGATCCTGAGCCGCACCGTGCGCGACGATAAGCCGCTGGTGTACCTCGATTCGGGAGCTACGTCCCAGCGTCCGCTGCCAGTGTGGAAGGCGGAGGAGGAGTTCGTACTGGGCACGAATGCTCCGGTCCACCGCGGTTCCTATCAGCTGGCGGAGGAGGCGGACGACGCTTACGAGTCTGCTCGCCAAGCCATCGCGGCTTTCGTGGGCGCTGATCGTGATGAGATTGCTTTCACCAAGAACGCAACTGAGGCTCTCAACGAGGTTGCCTACGTGCTTTCCGACGAACGCGCAGGCGATCTGTACGTAGGCGAGGGCGACACCGTGGTCATTACCGAGCTGGAGCACCATGCCAATCTCGTGCCATGGCAGGAACTGTGTCAGCGCACCGGTGCGCAGCTGAAGTGGTATTCCATGACCGAAGACGGGCGCATCGATCTCGACTCCCTCGAGCTCGATGATTCCGTCAAGGTAGTGGCTTTCACCCATCAGTCCAACGTCACCGGCGCGGTGGCCGACGTCGACGAGCTGGTGCGCCGCGCCCGTGAGGTCGGCGCGTTGGTCGTCCTCGACGCCTGCCAGTCCGTGCCACACATGGCAGTGGATTTTCACGCGCTCGACGTCGACTTCGCTGCGTTCTCAGGCCACAAGATGTGTGGTCCGACCGGCATCGGTGCCCTGTACGGAAAGGCTGAGCTACTGGAAAAGCTCCCGCCTTTCCTAACGGGTGGCTCGATGATCGAAATCGTGAAGATGGATGAGACCACCTTCGCCGCGCCGCCGACTCGCTTTGAGGCGGGCACTCAGATGACCAGCCAAGTAGTTGGTCTTGGTGCGGCGGTGAAGTTCTTGTCTGAAATCGGCATGGACAATATCCATGCGCATGAGCAAAAACTCACCGCCCGCGCTCTGGACGGCCTGCAGCAGATCCCTGGCCTGCACATCGTGGGTCCGAAGGATACCGAAAGCCGCGGTGGTGCGGTCTCGTTCGTCGTCGATGGTGTGCACCCGCACGATCTGGGCCAGGTCCTAGATTCCCACGGCGTCGCGATCCGCACCGGCCATCACTGCGCGTGGCCGCTGCACCGTGCAGGCAACGTCAATTCGACTGCGCGCGCCAGCTTCTACCTCTACAACACGGAGGAAGAAGTAGATAAGCTCATCGAGGCCGTCAAGGCAGCACGCGAATTCTTTGGAGTGGAGTAATGAATCTAGATTCGATGTATCAGGACGTCATCCTGGACCACTATAAGAACCCGAAATTCGCGGGCTTGCGTGAAGGACAGGCCGAGGTTCACCACGTCAACCCATCCTGCGGTGACGAGATCACCTTGCGCGTGAAGCTTTCGGAGGACGGCAAGACCGTAAAGGATGTTTCCTACGACGCCGAGGGCTGCTCCATCTCGCAGGCCTCCACCTCCGTCATGGCGGAGGAGATCGTGGGCAAGTCCTTGGATGAAGCGCGCGCGAAGCTCGACGAGTTCGAAAAGATGGTCACCTCCCGCGGAGAAATCGAGGGCGACGATGAGATCATTGGAGACGGTGTTGCTTTCGGCGGCGTCGCCAAGTTTCCCGCCCGCGTCAAATGCGCTTTGCTCGGATGGAAGGCCTTTCAGGCCGCATCCATGGAAGCACTCAATGAACTGGAGAAATAAATGTCTGAACCAGTAGATCCATATCAGGATTCCAACGCCAATTTTTCCGGCAGCGGCGAGCGTCCACCGCAGACCGAGGAGCAGATTGCCAAGGCGTTTGATATCACCGAGTACATGCGCGACGTGATTGACCCAGAGCTGGGCATCAACGTCGTGGACTTGGGCTTGGTCTATGATGTCTGGCTCGAGGACGTCGACGGCAAGGAGACCGCCAAGATCAACATGACGCTGACCTCGCCGGCGTGCCCGCTGACCGATGTCATCGGCGAGCAGGTCGAGGCGGCTGTTGTGGGCAATAAGCTTGCCGACGCCGTCCAGATCAACTGGGTCTGGATGCCGCCATGGGGCCCGAACATGATCACCGAGGAAGGCCGCGAAATGTTGCAGGCCCTAGGCTTCGCAGTCTAGGCGAGCAATTTAAACTTCCACATCTTGATAAGTCCCGCTGCCGAATGGCCGCGGGACTTATCTTGTTTTCTGGTTTTGGCTCAGCTATGACCTGTTAGCGCCGGTTGATAGACTGATTCCTCGTGATTGTGACCAATGATTTCGAGGTGCGCGTGGGCGCACGTACGCTTCTCGACGCCCCTGGCCAGCACCTGCGTGTGCAGCCGGGCGACCGCATCGGGCTGGTCGGACGCAACGGTGCGGGCAAGACGACCACCATGCGCATCCTGGCAGGGGAGACCGAGCCCTATGGCGGGTCTGTCACGCGTTCCGGCCCCATTGGTTACCTGCCACAGGACTCCCGCGAAGGCAATATCGAGATCACCGCCCGTGAGCGCGTTCTCTCCGCCCGCGGTTTGGACGAGATCAAGCGCCGTATGGCAAAGCAGCAGGAGCTGATGGAGACTGCCACGGATGAGAAGTTCCGTGACAAAGCCATCCGCAAATACTCCCGCTTGGAGGAGGAGTACCACTCGTTGGGTGGCTACGAAGCAGACTCCGAGTGCGCGCAGATTTGCGATAACTTGGGCCTGCCGCAGCGCATCCTCGACCAGAAGTTGAAGACCCTGTCTGGCGGTCAGCGCAGGCGTGTGGAGCTGGCGCAGATATTGTTCGCGGCTTCGGCAGGCTCTGGTAAGTCCCAAACCACCTTGCTGCTGGATGAGCCAACCAACCACTTGGATGCTGACTCCATTACGTGGCTGCGCGGATTCTTGTCCAAGCACGAGGGCGGCCTCATCATGATTTCGCACGATGTGGATCTGCTTGAGGCAGTCTGCAACAAGGTATGGTTCCTTGACGCGGTGCGCGCTGAAGCAGACGTCTACAACATGGGCTTTAAGAAGTACCTGGATGCGCGCGCTACCGATGAGGCACGTCGCCGCCGTGAGCGTGCCAATGCGGAGAAGAAGGCTTCCGCCCTGCAGAAACAGGCGGCGAAGCTGGGTGCCAAAGCCACCAAGGCTGCTGCGGCTAAGCAAATGCTTGCGCGCGCCGATCGCATGATGAACGAGCTCGATGAGGTGCGCGTGGCCGATAAGGTTGCCTCCATCAAGTTCCCGGAGCCGGCGCCGTGCGGCAAGACCCCGATGAACGCGAAGGGCCTTACCAAGATGTACGGCTCGTTGGAGGTCTTTGCTGGCGTCGATCTCGCCATTGACAAGGGTTCCCGCGTGGTTGTTCTCGGTTACAACGGAGCTGGTAAGACCACGTTGCTGAAGCTGCTTGCGGGAGTAGAGCGCACCGACGGTGAGGGCGGCATTGTTTCCGGCCATGGTCTGCGTATCGGCTACTTCGCGCAGGAGCACGACAACATCGACCCGAACAAGACCGTGTGGGAGAACACCATTGAAGCCTGCCCGGACGCAGGCCAACAGGATCTCCGTGGCCTCCTCGGTGCCTTTATGTTCTCCGGCGACAAGCTGGAGCAACCCGCCGGTACCTTATCCGGTGGTGAGAAGACGCGTCTTTCGCTTGCAACTCTGGTTTCCTCGCGCGCAAACGTCTTGCTGCTGGATGAGCCTACTAACAACTTGGACCCGCAGTCGCGCGAACAGGTCCTGGATGCGCTATCCACTTACACCGGTGCGGTCGTCCTGGTCACGCACGACCCTGGTGCGGTTAAGGCCCTAAAGCCGGAGCGCGTGATCATCATGCCTGATGGCGACGAAGACATGTGGAGCGACGAGTACATGGAGATCGTCGAGCTAGCCTAGTTCGTTGGCCTATTCCACACCAAGGTTAAAAGGACCTATAGAGAGGAAAGCAGATGGCAGCACGCAAGGTCTTTATCGATTGTGATCCAGGCATTGATGATGCCTTGGCCCTGCTCTATCTCGCGGGGCTGCATCACGCCGGCGAGATTGAGCTGGTGGGAGTGACTACCACGGCCGGCAACGTCGATGTTTCGACCACCGCACGCAATGCTGCTTTCATCTTGCAGGTCTGCGGGCTGGGCGGCGTTCCCGTTGCGCCGGGCCATCCCGTCCCGCTCGAGGCGGAGCTGGTGACCACACCTGAAACTCATGGCGCTGCCGGTTTGGGTTATGTCAGCGCGCCGAAGTTTGAGCCGCACCACGATTGGCGCGAGCTTTGGCAGGCCGCAGCCGACGCCCGGGCCGAGCTCGTCGTCACCGGCCCGCTAACAAACGCCGCCTTGGCCGGCACTTCAGGATTTTCCAAGGTCAGCGTTATGGGCGGCGCGATTAACTATCGAGGCAATACCACACCCACGGCCGAGTGGAATTTCTGGGTGGACCCGCATGCGGCACAGCAATTCTTTGATGCTCTCCAGCGCGAAACAGTCAACGCTACCTTGTGCTCTTTGGAGGTCACCGAGCAATTCCTCATCGATCCACCACGCCTGGAGGCGCTGATGAAGGAGTTGGGGGAGCACCCCGTGAAGGCGCACCTTCCGGAGATCCTCCGTTTTTACTTCGAGTTTCACCGCGCGCAGGGCGAGGGATACCAAGCACAAATCCATGACCTTTTAACGTGCATGATTGCGCTCGAGCGCGTGGACTACCTAAAGCAAGAGACCACCGTGGCGGTCGAAGCGGATTCACAGTTGATGCGAGGAACCAGCGTCGCGGACTTGCGTGGGCATTGGGATCTGCCGCATAATGCGCGGCTCGTGCAGGCCGTGGATATCCCCGGCGCGCATGCTGAGTTTCTTCGCGCCGCGCGGATTTTGAGCAAGCACGCCTAGTCTGCCTATTATTGGTGCGTTGCCCGAGGTGACATAGGGCATTAAATCCAAAGCAGATCCGTTTGCTTTTCCTTCTTTCATTTCTTTTATCTGGAGAATTCTTTTTATGTCACAGTTATCTCTAACGCCTGCGCGCAAGGCTATGGTCCTGGCCGGCGGCCTTTTGGTTGCAGCGACGTGGATTTATCTGGTCCTCGTGCGTCCGACCTCTTGGGAATCAGTAGCCGGTTCGACCGAGGCACTCATTACCTTGGGCGGCTATGTGGGCGGTGCCGTGTTTTTGTTGGCAGGCACATTGCCTGTTCTTCCAGCCCGTACTATCGCGATCATTCCAGTAGCTCTGGTCTTAAACATCGTGGTAGGCGAGATCATCGGTTCTATCGGAGTGCCTTTGTATTTGGACGCGGTCGGCACGATCCTCGTAGCCGCTCTTGCCGGGCCAATCGCAGGCCTTGCCACGGGCACGTTGTCTTCGGTGGTGTGGGGACTCATCAATCCCGCAGCACTTCCGTTTGCGGCCGTTTCTGCAGCTACTGGGTACCTTTCCGGGTGGGCTATTTCCCACGGCGCGTTTAAGAAGTGGTGGCGCGTTGTTGCTTCTGGTGCTGTTATCGGCATCATCTCCGGCATGCTTGCGGCACCGGTTGCGGCTTTCGTTTATGGAGGAACAGCCGGCCTGGGTACGGGCGCTGTGGTCTCGCTTTTCCGCGAGTTGGGAAACTCTCTACTCGCATCGGTGACGTTGCAGTCCTTTATCTCCGATCCGCTCGATAAGATCATCGTGTTTTTGATCGTGTGGGCCACCGTCAAGGCATTGCCCAAGCGCACCCTGGAATCGCTGCGCCCTCAGCTATGATTCATCCCGCAACTATCTTCAGTGCGGCCGCATCAACGTGGTTTCTCGTCGTGGCGATCAACCAGCCCTGGCTTAGCTTTGTGCTGCTTAGCGTATGGCTTATATGCGGCACCATCTGGTCACGCTCCATCTCCGTGGTAGCGACCACCGCGGTATTGGCGCTTCCCGCTGCCGCCTCGATGGTGCTTATCCATGCGCCCTATGGTGATAATCGCCTCGCGCCCTTTTTAACCAGTGACGGGCTGTGGCTTGCAGCTAAGCTTTCGCTGCGATTCGCCACGCTCATGGGATGCATCCTCGCTGCAGCGGCAGCACTAAAGGTAAGTGACGTAGCCAAATGGCTGCAAACCTCGCGGTTTGGACACAAGGCCGCATATGTTGTGGGGGCGTCGCTCCAATCATTGCCGCAGGGTGCTGCAACGGTGGCCGCAGTACGCGATGCTAACCGCCTCGCCGGGGCGAAGATTCACTTGGGCAATGTTGCACCCCGTGTCATCATTCCGGTCATCGCACGCTTGCTTACCCAAGGCGCAAGCCGCGGGCATGCGTTGGGAGCCATTGGCTTCGATACCCCGGGCAAACGTACAGTGCTGGTCCCCGTACCAGATAGTAAGTTCCAGCAAGTATTGCGCTGGACCTTGCCAGTATTTAGCATCTTGGGAGCGGTGATATGGAGCTAAAACCTGGTGAAATCCACACCTTGAGGGTCGCTTTTGAGGAAAACGCCGATGAAGTGGCACAGGAACTCGCGCGGGAGTTAGGCGTAAATACTGTCATTGGTTCCTTTGCGGCTGCGCACGTTACTTTTCTGCGCGATACCGTGCGTGAGGAACTGGCTTTGGCCTTGGAGAACCAAGGCAGGCAGTGCGAGGAGATGGCCCAGCGTGTTGACGCCACGCTTGGCGATGTCGACCTTGATGGCACCCGCAATCCCGCCACGCTGTCGGGCGGTCAAACGCGTCGGCTCGCACTGGCACAAGTCGCCATCGCGCGACCGGAAATCCTGATTATTGTTGAGCCATGGGCCGGCCTAGACGCGCATTCCCGCGAACGCATCGCGGCCTACTTAGGAAAGTTGGATCAAACAGCCGTGGTGTTGGTCGAGCACGAGATGCAGATGCTCGCGCAGGACGGCCAAGAACTGGAAGCGATTGTTCCGTCTGGTGAGGCAATCGTTCTAGACGGTATTCAAGCCAAGCGCGGTGGCAGGCGCAGGCGGTGGTGGAACCTGAAACCTGTGGACTCCAAGCTTTTCACGGTAGGGCCGGTGGATTTGCGGTTGCAGCACGGCGCCGTGCTGTGGCTGCGCGGCGACAACGGCTCCGGCAAGACCACGCTGTTGCGCGCGATGGCCGGCCTCGACGGAAATGCTCCTGTGCATGCGAGCACATCGCTGGCTTTACAGTCGCCGCTAGATCAGATTATTGAACCCACCATCGCCCAGTGGATCGGGGAAGGGACTCTACCCGAAGAACTCTTGAGCCAGCTTTCCGCCGAGATTGCCTTCGATGATCATCCGCTGGACGTCTCTATGTCCCAGCTACGCGTAGCACAGATTGCCCACGTGGTGGCGCAGGGGCGCGAGGTCGTGATGTTGGATGAGCCAGACACGCTTCTCGACGCCCGGGGCACAACGTGGGTGCACCGGCTCATGCACCACGCTTTAGCAAGGGGAGCAGCCCTCGTGGTGACCTGCCATGAACCTCGTTTCGTAGAAGAAATTGCGGCTTATGCGCAGGTCACCTCTCTAGCTCTACGCTGCTGATTAATTTCGGAAGCCGTGGACCGGTGCCGGGATAAAGCCGCCGCGATTGACAAACGTAGAGTTGCCCACGGTGTTGACCGGGATGACCGGAGCGTATCCGAGCAGACCACCGAAGTTGACTTCGTCGCCAATCTTGGCACCCGGTACTGGAATAACGCGGACCGCGGTGGTCTTATGGTTCATCACACCGATGGCGGCTTCATCAGCAATCATGCCGGCAATAGTTGCCGCAGAGGTATCGCCAGGAAGCGCAATCATGTCGAAGCCGACCGAGCAGATTGCGGTCATGGCTTCCAGCTTGTCCATGGAGATGGCACCGGAACGCACTGCGTCGATCATGCCCTTGTCCTCGGAGACCGGGATGAAGGAACCCGAAAGGCCGCCGACGCGGGAACACGCCATCATGCCGCCCTTCTTCACTGCGTCGTTAAGCAGCGCCAGCGCGGCGGTAGTGCCGTGCGTGCCGACCTGGTCAAGGCCCATGTGCTCGAGGATGTGTGCCACTGAGTCGCCGAGCTCGGCCGTCGGTGCCAGGGAAAGGTCAATGATGCCGAAGGGAACGCCAAGGCGCTCGGAGGCCATGTTGCCCACGAGCTGGCCAGCACGCGTGATCTTAAACGCGGCCTTCTTGACCTCCTCGGCAACCTGATCCAGGGTGGCACCCTCGAGGTTGCCCAACGCACGGTCAACCACGCCGGGGCCGGAAACGCCCACGGAAACCACGCAATCCGGTTCCTCGATGCCGTGGAAGGCACCCGCCATGAACGGGTTGTCGCCCACGGAGTTTGCAAAGACCACCAGCTTGGCGCAGGCGATCGCCGACTGATACTTGGTCAGTTCGGCGGCCTCCTTGATGACCTCGCCCATGCGCTTGGCGGCATTCATGTTGATGCCCGCGCGGGAGGACGCGATATTTACGGAGGAGCACACGAGCTCCGTGGTGGACAGTGCCTCAGGGATCGAATTGATGAGCTTCTTTTCCGCGGTGGTGGCGCCCTTTTCCACGAGAGCAGAGTAGCCGCCGACGAAGTTGACGCCGGTCTCAGCTGCGGCACGGTCCAGGGCCTTGGCTACCTCGACCGGGTTGCCGTCGACACCAGCCACGATCAGGCTGACCGGGGTCACCGAGATTCGCTTGTTCACGATCGGGATGCCGAGCTCTTGCTCGATGCCTTCGCAGACTTCCACCAAGTGCTTGGCTCGCTCGGTGACCAAGTCATAGACAGCCTGTGCTGTAGCGTCCATAGAAGAGCGCGTGCAGCTAAGCAGCGAGATACCCATGGTGACGGTACGGATATCGAGACGGTACTTATCGATCATCTCGATCGTGTCGAGGATACTTACGGTATTAAAGCGATTGAGCATATCTAGATCTCGTTCATCGCTGTAAACAGCGCCTCGGATTGAACACGGATGGACTGGTTGATGTCTTCGCCCACCTTATTCATGCGCTCTTGAATCTGTTGGATCGAAACCTCAGATTCATCAAATTCCACGCGCAGAATCATGGTGAAGAAGCCAGACATCAAGGTCTGGGAGACGTCAACGATGTTGACTCCAAGTTCAGCGAGACTGGTTGTAACAGAAGCGATAATTCCGGTGCTATCCGCACCGGTAACAGTCATAATGGCAATCATGGATTAAATTCTATCGCTCTTCACGTACGGTGGGGGCCATGACTTTGACGAAAAAGAAAGTACTTTACATTGGCGGACACGGAAAGGTCGGTCTGCTTGCCACCCCGAAGATGCTAAAAGTGGGCCACAACGTTCATTCGCTGATCCGCTCCGAGTCCCAAGTGGAGGAGATTGAAAACCTAGGCGCTACCGCAGTGCTGAAGGACATCACAAAGACCAGCGCCCAAGAATGGGCTGAGCTTTTCGCGGACTTCGACACCGTGGTGTGGGGTGCCGGTAACGGCGGCCGTGGAGGCGCAGACCTTACCTGGGCTGTAGATCGCGATGGCGCAATGGCAACTATCGACGCCCTAGAGCTGCTCAAAGCAGAGGGCAAAAAGGTACCTGATTACGTGATGATCTCCTACGTTGGCGCAACGCACAACGAGACCGATCCCAATGATGAGTCTTGGTACGCCTACGTTGAGTCAAAGAAGGCAGTAGACAACCGCCTGAATTCTTCTGAACTGAACTATGTCATCCTCGGCCCATCTGCGCTTACGGAAGAGCCAGCGGGCGGCATCGAGGTAATCGAGGATACGAATCCTCACGGCCAGACTAGCCGTGAGCTGGTTGCCGAGGTGATTACTGAAGTTGTTGGCCGCGAGAGCCTTCCGGCTAGCCCGTTGGCCTTCATCGATGGCGAGAATCCAGTCAGCAGCATTTAAGCCGGCTAGGCACCCGCTTTATCTTTACGGATGGTTTGCTCCACGAGGTCTAGCACAGCTCTAAGACCAGCGTGGTCACCGAGTGCTAGGCGGGAAATGAAGCCATCCATGAAGGTCTCGAGGTAGAGCACCAACGTGTCCACGCTGACGTCGTCGCGCATGCGACCTTCCTCAGCGTTGGACTGTAGGCGGGCACGGACTGCGTCGGAAAGCACCGATTGTTGGTCCACCCACCGCGCGCGGAACGAAGGATCGGTCCGCAGCAGCGATGAGATCTCCAACCGAGTAGCCAGCCAATCGTGGCGCTCTGGGTGGCGGAGCATCTCACTCATTACTTCGACCAAGCCGTTATTCGCAACGACCTCCGCCTGGCGGGCAGCGTCTTCACGCGCCAGCGCCAAGAACAATGACTCTTTGTCGCCAAAGTGGTGGAAGATGGCGCCGCGGGACTTGCCCGTGGCCTCTTCTAGAAGGCGGACCGTAGCTCCCTCGTAGCCATGCTCGGCGAAACACTTGCGTGCACCAACGAGGATGTCATGTCGACGTCGGTTGAGCTCAGCATCACTCACGATGGGCATAGAAAATCCGTTTCTTCTAGATAGCAAGTTAGAAATATTTAGTTCTAACCGGAGCTTGGATTCCCCCGGTCAAGTCTAAAAGGGGGACCGCAAGATAACTTGCGATCCCCGCTCTACCTAGGGTTTTACCTAGGAATTAGATGGTGTGAAGACCTTAAGCCTTAACCATCTGGCGCAGCACGTACTGCAGGATGCCGCCGTGGCGGTAGTAGTCGGCCTCACCCGGGGTATCGATGCGGACCTTAGCGTCGAACTCGACGGACTCGCCAGACTCCTTGGTAGCGGTCACGTGAACCGACTTCGGGATGCCACCCTCGTTGAGAGCGGAGATGCCTTCGATGTCGAAGGTCTCGGTGCCATCCAGGCCGAGGGACTCGTGGGACTCGCCCTCCGGGAACTGCAGCGGGATAACGCCCATACCAATGAGGTTGGAGCGGTGGATACGCTCGAAGGACTCGGTAATGACAGCCTTGACGCCAAGCAGGTTGGTGCCCTTAGCAGCCCAGTCACGGGAAGAACCGGTGCCGTACTCCTTGCCAGCGATAACAACCAGCGGAATGCCAGCTGCTTTGTAGTTCTCGCAAGCGTCGAAGATGAAGGACTGCGGTGCGCCTTCCTGGGTGAAGTCGCGGGTGTAGCCACCAGCAACGTCGACCAGCTGGTTCTGCAGACGGATGTTGGCGAAGGTACCACGCATCATGACCTCGTGGTTACCACGACGGGAACCGAGGGAGTTGTAGTCCTGACGCTCAACGCCGTTTTCATCCAGGTACTGAGCAGCAGGGGTGCCCGGCTTAATGGAGGAAGCAGGGGAGATGTGGTCGGTGGTGACGGAATCGCCCAGCTTGGCAAGAACGCGAGCGCCCTTGATGTCCTCGACTGGGGTCGGCTCTGCCGGCATGCCGTCGAAGTACGGTGCCTTGCGGATGTAGGTGGAGTCGTCGTTCCAGTCGAAGGTCTCGCCCTCTGGCACATCGAGGGAGCGCCATGCATCGTCACCCTTGAAGACGTCAGCGTAGTCAGCCTCGTAGAGCTCGCGGGAGATTGCCTTCTGGATGGTGTCCTCGATCTCCTCGGAGGAAGGCCAGATGTCCTTCAGGAAGACATCGTTGCCGTCCTGATCCTGACCCAGAGCCTGGGTGTCGAAATCGAAGTCCATGGTACCAGCAATAGCATAAGCGATAACCATGATTGGGGAAGCCAAGTAGTTCATCTTGACGTCCGGGGAGATACGTCCCTCGAAGTTACGGTTACCGGACAGGACTGCGGTTGCAGCCAAGTCATGCTCGTTGATGGCAGCGGAGATCTCCTCCGGAAGCGGGCCGGAGTTGCCGATGCAGGAGGTGCAACCAAAGCCGGAGAGGTAGAAGCCCAGAGCCTCAAGATCTTTCCAGAGGTCTGCACGCTGGAAGTAACCGTCAACAACCTGGGAACCCGGTGCACAGATGGTCTTAACCCATGGCTTGGAGGTCAGGCCCTTTTCAGCAGCCTTGCGGGCGATGAGGCCAGCGCCAACCATGACGGATGGGTTAGAGGTGTTGGTGCAAGAGGTGATAGAAGCGATTGCAACCATGCCGTGGTCCAGGGTGTACTCGCCGCCATTAGGGGAGGTGACGGTAACTGGGTTGGACTGACGGCCGGAGCCACCCTTGGCTGCGGACTCGCCGTGACCCTCACGGGAGTTGTTCAGACCGCCGGTGACGTCAACGAGTGCCTCGTCAGCGTCGCCCTCGGAGGTCATGCGCTTTGCCTCAAGGGAGGACTCGTCAACGACGACGTCGCCAGTTGCGTAGGTAGGCAGATCCTTACGGAACTGCTCCTTAGCCTCGGACAGCAGGATGCGATCCTGTGGGCGCTTTGGACCAGCGATGGAAGGAACAACGGTGGACAGGTCCAGCTCGAGGTACTCGGAGTACTCTGCCTCTGGAGCGTCCTGCTCCAGCCACATGCCCTGCGCCTTGGCGTAAGCCTCGACGCGCTCGATCTGCTCCATTGGGCGACCGGTGAGCTCGAGGTACTTGATGGTTTCCTCGTCAATCGGGAAGATTGCGGCGGTGGAGCCGAACTCTGGGGACATGTTGCCGATGGTTGCGCGGTTAGCCAGCGGAATGGACTTAACGCCATTGCCATAGAACTCAACGAACTTCTGGACAACACCGTGCTCGCGGAGCATCTCGGTGATGGTTAGAACGACGTCGGTTGCAGTAACGCCGACTGGGATCTCGCCGGTCAGCTTGAAGCCGACAACGCGCGGGATAAGCATGGAGACCGGCTGGCCGAGCATTGCAGCCTCAGCCTCGATGCCGCCAACACCCCAGCCCAGGATGCCCAGGCCGTTTTCCATGGTGGTGTGGGAGTCGGTACCGATACAGGTATCTGGGTATGCGACACCGTCGTTGTCGAAGACGACGCGGGACAGGTACTCGATGTTGACCTGGTGGACAATGCCGGTTCCCGGTGGGACAACGCGGAAGTTGGAGAAGTTCTCAGCACCCCATCGCAGGAACTGGTAGCGCTCCTGGTTGCGCTCGTACTCAATTTCAACGTTCTTCTCGAGCGCTTCTGCGGAACCGAAGGCCTCAACGATAACGGAGTGGTCGATGACCATCTCTGCCGGGTTCAGCGGGTTAACCTGCTCTGGCTTGCCACCCAGAGCGGAGATTGCCTCACGCATGGTGGCGAGGTCGACTACACACGGAACACCGGTGAAGTCCTGCATCAGCACACGTGCCGGAGTGAACTGGATCTCGGTGTCCGGCTCAGCGGACGGATCCCAGTTAGCAAGTGCGTTGATGTGATCCTTGGTTACATTCTTGCCGTCCTCGTAGCGCAGCTGGTTCTCAGCAAGCACCTTCAGGGAGTAAGGCAGCTTCTCCAGGCCAGCGACTGCGTTGATGTCAAAGTAGTCATAGGACTTGCCGTTGACGTCAAGAGTCTTCTTGGCACCGAAGGAGTTTAGGCTTTCAGTCACAGGGAGCTCCATTCCTTGTTTGTCAGAACAAAAGTTCATGGTTTCCAGCTCTACCGCCTTAAAGGTAAGCCGCCACTTTCCATGTTCACATATATGGTTCACATATATATGAGGAATAAGGCGCTTGCGTTTAAGGCCAAGGCGCTGGAAACGAGAAGAACGCGAAGGTTCGGAAACCAGTCTAATGGTTTCGACCGACGACCGTGTCAACTATAACAGTACGAGCGTTCTGTTTCACCTTTTGGGAAGGTTTCGCGCGTCACATAGGCAATCCTGATGATGGCAGCGTTACTTTATGAATCGAAGCTGCTTGCTCACAGGCGCCCATGGGCTGCTATTTATAGGGTGGGTTACGGCAAGGCAGCATTAGCAACCGAAGTAGAGGAGGGGAGCAATGAGTGCGGAAAGCGCTGAGTCTCCGGCGATCGATATCGCTGACCTCGCCGCGCAGCTACGCGCGGATGGCTCCGCCTTTACTAATACGGACCTGGCCAACGATCAATCCGTCCAGGACTCCATTTCTGCGGCGTTGCATGCCGGCCATGGCGTTGCTGTTGTGGATGACTACACCGCCACTGCGGCAGAAAGCCGCAACCTTGCCGTCGATCTTCAAAATGCCACGGGATTAGACACCGTCATCGTTCAAGTGCCTTCGCATGTCTCTGCCGTGAGTGGCTCGCTGTCGCGTGCGGAACTCGAAGCAGTGCAACGCAAGATTCCTAGGGGCATCGATCAGGTTGAGCTCCTTGAACGCTTTTACGACGGCATAGATCGGTTTGACGTCCATTCGGTGATTCTCACCGCCTTTATGGTGGTGCTCGCGCTCGCCGTTGCTTGGATAGCTTTCAGGTCTGCATCAAGGCGTGAAACGCGTTCCGAGAAAATGGGCTAGGCCCAACGGTGGGACGATTGTCCGCCGAACCTCGGTTCAACCGAAGCTCGAAGATTTCTCTCGTTTTCAGCGTTTCGGAAACTATGAGACTTAGATTTGTTCGAAAAACTATCCCCAGAACCTGAGTGAACCGTCGGGGTCACCGGGTGCCGAATGAGGGGAACCGTGCGGTTGCAATCAACCCGAAAGTTGGCCATCAAATTTACCGATCTGGCTACACCTGAGTCATCGATCTCGCGCGGATCTGGACCTCAATCCGTTGGGAATTTGCCTCCCATTTAACGCTGGGCGAGGCGATCGTTTTGCGCCCTTTAGTTAAAGCGGAAACCAATCCATGCCCATCTGGTGGCTATGGGATTGTGGACATCTGGGCGCCGGCGGATGTCGAAATTGGTCTGGCGAGTGTCAAATTCCAAGAGTGGGGTAGGGGATCTAGTCAACCACCCTGACTTGACAAGCGGTGGGGGAGGGGCTGCTAAAGGGGGTTTGCGTGGAGATTTCACTAGTAGTGTGATGAAACACACAATCACGGGAAGGTAACAAAATTATTGCAGGTTGGCTGCCTTTGTAACGTCATGTGGCGCGACTTGACTGGAGTGAATTTTGAGGAAAGTGTGCGCGACGGTGTGTCGGTGACGTATGGTTCAAATATCGACTCACGGGTTGATTCTTGTTCCATACGTTCATGGGCCAAGCCTTGACTCTCAATCGAGATGACACACGGGTATGTGGGGAAGCACGCCACGAGTGGAAATCGCGGGATTGAGGTTCGCCGCCTGGCTCACGATGAGCAGATGGGATGGGGCCTAGTTGTTTGAAGCCCTGACGCATAACGCTTTAAGGCGCGAGCCTTTAACTCTGTTGCGTGTCGGAGACAGCGGCGTCGTAAAGCAGCGCTGGCTTATTTCGAACACACCTGGCACCCCAAGAACGATTCGTCGAAGCCGATTCCAGTGTTCGAATTTTTTAAGAATTGACACACCCACATTCCGATTGGGGACAAGCAAGCCGGTTGGTCTTGTCGTCGCCTCACCGGGTGCCGGTGCAGCTTCAGCCTTCTGGGGCGAGAAGCTTCTGCGGGTTCTCGGTAAGGGGATGGCAATGTGATCGGCATAGCGAGTTACTCGTAGGGCTAGCTTCGTGCGGCCCGTTCAAGGTTCGTGGATTTTGCTTTCCGCCCTCCCGACCGCGCGCAAGCGCAACGGAATTGCGGCGACGGCAGGCCACGGATTTTAGAGCGGTTCATACGGGGTTAAGACGCGAGTTCAACACAGCATTGCTTCTCCCGCGCCTGTGATCGGCGCATAAACGTCACGCATTTTCACCGTAGGCACAACCTGCCTAAAGGTTGTACTGCCAGGGCGGTGTACGCATCGAATGCGTATATCTGCACCTACTCCAAGGCTGCCTGGTGCCGGGTAACGTGCCCCTAACTTTTGCCATTGTGCGATTAGGTAAAAGAGTTCAAAGGGGTGCGCTAGTTAAGACATGCGCTTTTAAGCTGGCTTAAGTTAAGTCCCGGGCATTCCTATATCTAAATCAACAGTGTAAACCCGCTAGCTTTCTGCCAGCCAGCTCGCTGACAGGCGCATCTGTATCTTGTGCCGAGGTGGATGCTCGAAGGCTACCTCGCCGGTCGCAGGCGAGGACTCTCATAGCTTCTATCGGGTTTGGCTGGGCTGATTGTGGCTGATTGTGTAGGGATGAGCTTTTGCATGACGTGAAACAATTCGGCGAAGCGTGGGTGTCTAGGAGATACTTCTCGTGGCCACCATCTTTAAGTACGGCTCTCGGCGTCTGAAGACGCTGCTAGCCACCGTCGCAACCACCGCGACGCTATCTACCGTTTCCACCCTTGCTCCGGTTGCCGCCCACGCGGAAGAACCGGTCAACATCCAGTCCTTGCTTTCCTCGAAAGATGCATCTGTCGCTGACCTTGCTGGCGCCATTGCCACCATTGAAGAGCAGATTGCGAAGCTCGAGGGCGAAATTGGAATGCGACGTGAGGCAGTAAACCGTGCCTTGGTCGACCTCCAGGACGCGCGTACGGAAGCCGCTCAGGCCCGCCGTGGTACCACCGCGGCGCGTGATGAACTCGATTCTGCACAGTCGGAAGTCGAAAAGGCTCAGAAGAGGCTCAATGAGCTTTCGCGTACCGCTTACCGCCGTGCCAATACTTCTAACGCCGTCTCCACGGCTGCGGGAAATGACGCGCGCGGCGAGATGCTGGAGCGCCAGACCTATCTGCATACGCAAACCAAGGATCAGCAGGCGGTCTTGGATCGGTTGGAGCGAGAGCGCACTGAGAAGGCGAACAAGGAATCGCAGCTTCGCAAGACCCAGGAGTTGGCACAGCTGCGCGAGGAAAAAGCTACCGAGGCTGAGGCCCAAGCGCGTCAAACCCTGGAAGAAAGCCAGTCGAACGTGGCCGAGTTTTCCTCCGAGCGCGAGAGCTTGCTAAAGCAGCGCTCCCAGGTGCAAAATGCGCTAAATCAAGCCAAAGAGCTAGATTCCAACGAGTCTAAGACTGGAGAGTCTGGCTCAAACGTCCAGTCAAATAACTTGACCAAGAGGAAGGCTCAGACCGATAGCGCGGCTACTTCGCAGGCGCCGGCAGCAGGCTCCCAGGAGTCCGCGGCGGCAAGCAATGCTGCGGGCGCAACGCAGTCGACGTCGGAAAGCGCTTCTGCGAATGCTAATGCCAACGGTGGCGAAGCGGCGCTTGCTCCTGACGCTTCCGCGGCGGAGTCATCTACATCAGCTACCGAGTCTGATTCGATGATGCAGGGCGGCGAGCCGGATTCCGTAACCCGGGACTTCCGTGCGGATAGGTCTGGCTCGCAGCTTAGCGCGAGCGACGTCCAGAAGGCAGCGGAGGCGGCCCAGGAGCTGTCTTCGGATCCGAACGTGCAAAAGCTTTCCTCCGAAGGTTTCAGCATGCACGGTTCTTCCGTCGACTCCTCGACGCTGGCGCTCGCGGGCACGGCAATCGGTGCGGCTGCCGCGATTGTTGGCGCGGCCCAGCCAAATCATACGGGCTTGACCCAGGAGGAGCTGGACTCGCTGGCGCAGGGTTCTTCGCAGCTAGCAGCTCTCCAGGGCGGCACCACCAGCAACACCGACGACGATGAATTGACCGGTGAGGTCTCTGACGTCCTGGGCGAGTTGGACACCACGGATGATGTCACGGAAAAAGCAACGAGTGCGCTTGGCGATGCCGACCGTAACGCGAAGATTGAAGCGGTCATCGCCCGTGCAAAGTCCCAGATCGGCATGCCTTATGCATGGGGTGGTGGCGACGCGAACGGACCCACCAAGGGCATCCGCGACGGCGGCGTGGCTGACTCCTTCGGCGACTACAACAAGGTCGGCTTCGACTGCTCTGGCCTTACGATGTACGCCTTTGCCGGTGCCGGCATCTCCTTGCCGCACTACACCGGCTACCAGTACCAGAAGGGTACTCAGGTCCCAGCTAGCGAGATGCAGCGCGGCGACCTTATCTTCTACGGGCCCGGCGCAAGCCAGCACGTAGCTATCTATCTTGGCGACGGCACCATGATTGAGGCTCCTCAGTCTGGATCTAACGTTCAGATTTCTCCTGTGCGTTGGTCCGGAATGACGCCTAATGTCGTGCGCCTCCTCTAAGCCCCAACCTTTGGTTGGTAAAGTTGCGGTATGACTGACGCACAACAGCTTGCCCGCAACTACGACGCCCTCCTCGTTCTTTCTTTCGGTGGCCCGGAAGGAAACGAGGAGGTCGTTCCGTTTTTGGAGAACGTTACCCGCGGGCGCGGCATTCCACGTGAGCGCCTTGAGGTAGTAGGCGAGCACTATTTCCATTTCGGCGGCATAAGCCCGCTCAACAAGCTCAACCGCGAAATCATCGACCACGTCGAGCAGGAGCTGAAAAAACGCGAACATAATCTACCTGTCTACTTCGGCAACCGTAATTGGCACCCATTCGGCACCGAGACAGTGGAGCAGATGGCTGCCGACGGCGTCCGTAACGTCGCCGTTCTCGCAACCTCTGCGTGGGGTGGTTACTCTGCCTGCCGCCAGTACGACGAGGATATTCGCCAGCTGCGCGAGCACCTCGCGGAAAAAGGCCTGCCGGAGATTGAGTTCACCAAGATCCGTCAGTTCTACGATCACCCGAAGTTCATCGCAGAGATGACCCAGGCGGTAAAGGACGCTTACGCCAAGATCCCCGAGGGCAAGCAGGCACGCATGCTCTTTACTGCGCATTCCGTACCTACCGCGCACGATAACGTCGGTGGCGGCGAAGGCGATAAAAATATCTACTCCCGCCAGGTCGCCGAAGCCTCCCGCCTCGTGGCAGAAGCCGCAGGTGTAGCTGACTATGACTTGGTCTGGCAGTCGCGCTCCGGCAACCCAAAGACCCCATGGCTCGAGCCCGACATCGTCGACCACACCACCGAAATCCATGACAAGGATGGCGTTGAGGCGATCGTCGTTTGCCCGATCGGCTTCATCTCTGACCATATGGAGGTTGTATGGGACCTCGATACGGAGCTTAAGAAAGCGGCCGGTGACATGGGCGTGCTCGTTGAACGTACCCGCACCGCTGGCCCGACCGATTCCTTTGCATCGATGATCGTGGATCTTATTGAGGAGCTCGAGCAGGATAAGCAGTGGGAGAGCATTGGCAACGTCACCGTTCAAGGCTGTACTACCAACGGCGCTCCCTGCGCTGAGGGCTGCTGCGATATTTGGTCGCTGCGTAAATAATGGCCCTTAGCGGCTGAAATCCGAAAGCGCGTGTGCAACGCCCGCCATACGCGCTTGACGAATATGCCGCCACAGACCTAAAAGGTGATGAACGAGGCTGTGATTCATTCTTTCCGTCACAGTTTCGATAATCGCGCCCACGCGGTCTGCACGGGCGAAAAGCTTTGCGGCCCGCGGTGATACTGATCGTGGAAGTCTCGGTGTGTCATAAAAATCGCTGAGACTGCCCACGGTTAGCCGTGGATTATGCAAAGCATCCGATTTGTAGCCCGCAGCTTCGATGAGTAGTGCGGCTTGGTTGGTTGCCTTGCTGAGCAGCTCGTCAGCCTCGCCGGGGCTCAGCCACGCAGGCGCAGGCAAGGGCAGTTCCTCCTCGAACACGTGCCAAGTGGTGCTGGAGTTTCCATAGTGGGGCACGAGCACTAAGTGGCGGTTGTGATCATTGGTGCGCACAACGATTGCGCCCGCATCGCTTGCGGCCGCCGCCTTCCATGACTTCGAGCCTGCCGGCAATAACGGGGACTCGCCCGGCCCGGAAAGGACAAGACGCAGCACGGGTTCGCGCTCGCTGTTTTGCACAATCTCGGAAGTTTCTGCCCGCAGGTAAGCTAGCAAATCCACAAAGGGTGCTTCATCCTCCATCACCTGCAAGCCACCGAGCTCCTGCATCGCATCCAAGAGATCGTCCGTGGATTCGTGTCCCCACAGCCAGGCGCCCAGCCAGACTGCGGTGTTTTGTAAAGGAGACCAAACCTCGGCGCGCATATCCATGACGGCAAAGTTTAGTAGATAGACTTTTGGCCCATGAGTATCGATCCATACGGCGGCGACATCTTTGCAGGCCATAAACGCGCACAGAAGAAGGAGTACCCAAAGGTTCCAGCAGAACCTGGAATGGTTGTTGAGGTACGTGGCGACGACTTTGTCGGCGCAGTGATGGGCGTGGACAAGACCGTGTTTGGTCAAGTAGTCCGCCTCGAGGATCGGTACGGAAACGAGCGTGTTTTCAACTTGGTGGAAGGCGGCTTCCTGTTGGAGGGGCAGCCGATCACCCTGACGCGCTACGTCGAAAAGCAGGCCCCGCAAAAGTCCAACTCCGGTTCGCGGCGGGTGGCCAATGTTGAAGCAAAGGTTGCGGCGCCCTCGCGCATCTGGGTTGAGGGCATTCACGACGCCGCGATTGTGGAGAAGGTCTGGGGCCATGATCTGCGCGTTGAGGGCGTGGTCGTGGAATACCTGGAGGGTCTAGACAACTTGGAAGAACGTCTCGCTGAGTTCCAGCCTGGCCCCGGCAGGCGCGTCGGCGTTCTGGCAGACCATCTAGTCGAAGGTTCTAAGGAAACCCGCCTTACCCAGAGTGTGGGCGAGCACGTGCTGGTAACGGGCCATCCTTTTATCGATATTTGGGCGGCGGTAAAGCCCGAGCGTCTGGGTCTTCGCGAATGGCCGGAGGTGCCATACGGTGAGGATTGGAAGACGGGCATCGTTAAGCGCGTGGGCTGGTCTGACCCGAAGGAAGGCTGGAGCCGAGTTTATACCGCCGTCAATACGTTCCGGGATCTAGATCCGACGCTGATTGGGGCAGTGGAAAGGCTGGTCGATTTCGTGACTACGCCCGAGCTTTCGAAAGCTGACCTCGGATATTAAAGGGTATCGGCGCGTTCAATGATGTTGACCGCCAGCTGCCAACCCGCCATCTCGGCGGCCCAACCAGCGGCCTGTAGACGCTGCGACATTGCCTGCTTGGAGATACCGAGTTCCTCGGCTGCCTCATTCTGATTTAGGCCAGCGCGCACTAGCGAGGTTGCCTCGCGGCCCTCAATCGTGCGCTTGTGGAGTACGAATCCAAGCAAGGCAAAGGTGGCGGCAATATCGTTTGCTTCCGAAGCGCGCCCTCGCTTGCTGATCTTGGCGTATACCTGGCCCGCGCGCGCCGAGGCTTTCAGCGCGGCAGTGGCCACCTGGCGGGCAGCGTCTTCGTCGCCGCTTGCTCCGGGGGATACGCCGATGCCGATGGCCCAGTCACCGTCGGCAAGCAGCGCCATGACAACGTCACACACGGAGGACGCAGAGTGCGCCACCGCGCAAATGTCCTCGACACCCAGGACGTGGAACTCACCGACTCCGTCGAGCGTGGAAAGGGCGGTGGCGGATCGCTGCACCAGTTCCGCGCGGCGTACCGAGCGGCCGCGATAGCGTGCGTGTACAGCGAGCATTGTTCCTCCTAGGGTCGAAGAATATTCAAAGCGAAGTGCTAATCAGCATAGCGCCCATAAAGTCTATAGGTGAAACTTGACTCGCTGTCCTTTGGCTTTCATAGCATTTGAGGGTTTACCTAGGGGCGCATCGGCAACTTGGCGTCGAGAACCAAGCCTGCGACGCCTATGGCGGCGAGAAAGGCAATGGCGACGAAGATCCAAGGCTCCGATTGGCCGGTCAGGGTATCACCGAAGAATACGCCGATTGCGGTGGTAGGAATGGAGCCCACAAGTGTGGCTACGGTGAATTGGCCGACTGGGATAGGGGTGAGCGCGGCGACATAATTGAGGAGGGAAAAAGGCACGCCTGCCACCATTCGCAAGCTTGCGATGGCAAGCCACCCGCGCCTTTCTAACCTCGTGTTGATTTTGAAGACCGCAGGGTGGGTTAGGTGCGGGCGAATCCAGTCGCCGAGGAGAAGGCGAACGATGAAAAGCGAAAGCACTGCAGATACGGTCAATGCCGCAAGAGAGATGCTAAGACCGAGCCAAGGGCCGAATAGGATACCTGCAGCCACGGTCCAAAAGGTACGGGGCAGCGGAAATTGCGTAAATATGACATAACCTAGGAAGAAGGCGATAATGAACCAGGTGCCCATATTCTCGGCCCAGGAGCGCAGGGCGGTGATGTCAGGGACATCGACAAGCACTGCGACAACGCCTAGGCAAATGGCAGCAGTGAGGACGACCAACCATCGCGTGGCTGACCAACCTTGCACGGCGGCGACTGCAGAGGCACAGACGTCTTTTACGAAGCCGCCCAAGCTACGCAGCCATCCAAGAAGTCGAGTCATGGGTAAAACAGTAGTGGGCCAATCTTTGGATGTGGAATCGCGGTGGCTGAATGTATGCTGTGTCGATCGCGACAATTTGCCGTGAAAGGCCATGTCGAGCTGTACTTAGTGGCAAGACAGGGGAGATACTTAGATGCAATCACCTGCGCCTCCTTTTTGGTTGAGGCGCTTTAAGAATGTTTTGGAGTATCGAGTGGACGCAATTTCTAACCTTTTGTCCTACATGGACGCTGCGACCCTATTGGAATCATTTGGGCCATGGGTAATCGCCGGCATTGCCGTCGTTGTATTCATTGAGTCGGGCGTTTTGTTCCCGTTCCTGCCGGGTGACTCGCTGCTGGTTACAGCGGCGATCTTGCGCGACCAGCTGCACGTGAATATCTGGACGCTTCTCGGCGTGGGGATCGTGGCTGCAGTGCTGGGCGATCAAGTTGGTTACTACCTGGGCCATCGCTTCGGCCGCCGCCTATTCAAAGATGATGCACGCATCTTGAAGACTGAGCACCTCGTCGCGGCAGAAGAATTCTTTGCCAAGCATGGCCCGGTTGCGCTTGTGCTCGGCCGCTTCGTACCGATTGTTCGTACCTACATCCCGGTTGCCGCTGGTACAGCGAAGATGCCTTATAAGAACTTCGTGGGGTGGAATATCTCTGGCGCCATCGCGTGGGTGGTGTCGATGAATCTGGTGGGCGTCTTCCTGGGCAATATTCCGGGTATCGCGGACTCGATTGAGAAGATCATGTTGCTCATCATCTTCCTTTCGGTACTGCCTATCATTATCAAGTACTTCATCGAACGCCGTAAAGCGAAAAAGCTTAAGGGTTCCGAGGCTGAGCCGGAGGCTGTAGTCTAGGCGGCTGCCTTGGCAGCGGCCGCGCTTCCGAGGCAAGCGAGAGTTGTGCGCCTTGTTTTAACATTTGGATAATTGCCCTCATCTTAGCTCGAGGCAGGGAGGGCAATAGATGCTACGGAAAAAGTCTCGCGACATCGTTCCTATCGATGTCGCGAGACTTCACATTTGTGCCCGAGGGGGGACTTGAACCCCCACGTCCGTTAATAGGACACTAGCACCTCAAGCTAGCGCGTCTGCCATTCCGCCACCCGGGCTGGGTGTTTTCAGCCTCTCGGCTGGGCACTCGAATACTGTAGCGCGAAACGCGTAGATTAAACAAATCAGCAGGTAGTAGTGGAAAATGGCTTAGTTTTGAGGCCTTTAAAGCGCGTAAAAGTACATCGTTGTAAGTTGGCAGTTGCGCCTGCGGTATGGCGTGGGGGGCTGCCAATTGAGATGCCAGACTCATCGACAGCATAGTGTGGCCTCAGGTACAACTGAAATATGACTTCATATGCACAAGATTCCCGTTTTCCTGGCCACGATCCTTATGCGCCGCTAAAGGATCTGCCGAGCTTCGAGCTGACCTCCGCAGACATTGTAGAGGGCGAGGAGATCGCTGAGCGTTTCCGTGCTCCCTCTGATGTCTCTCCACAGCTGAAGTGGAGCGGCGCGCCTGAAGGCACGAAATCCTATGCGGTTACCTGCTTCGACCCAGACGCGCCTACGGCATCGGGTTTCTGGCACTGGGCGGCCTTTAACATCCCAGCCACCGTTACAGAACTTCCAACCGGCGCAGGTTCGGCTGAGGACCTAGGCATCGAAGGCGTGGTTAGCTTGCGCGGGGATTCCGGCAAGAAGACCTACTACGGCCCGAATCCGCCCGCAGAGCATGCCCCGCACCGTTACCTCTACGTAGTGCATGCGGTAGATGTGGAAAAGCTCGACATCGACCCAGAATCCACGCCGACTGTCCTAGGCTTTAATCTTCATTTCCACGCCCTGGGACGTGCGATCACTTGGGGTTGGTACGAGACCACCTAAGGCTCGTTAAAGACGTGTTAAAACGCCCGTCCCGCCACCTTGTAGGTTGAGGTGGTGGGACGGGCGTTTCGTGGTTTTGGCTTGGCAGCTTTCTACTTCCAAGGAAGGCCGGAGCCTACAGCCTCAGAGATGTTGCGAAGGCCGTGAGCCCGAATTTGCTCGGCGATGCCGCGGTGAATATCGCGAATCCAGTCCGGGCCGCCGTAAATCAGGCCCGTGTAGCCCTGCAGGAGGCTGGCTCCTGCAGCAATGCGCTCCCACGCCTGCTCCGGGGTTTCGATGCCACCAACGGAGATGAGCACGAGCTTGTCACCCACCCGCGCGTGGAGGCGGTGGAGGACCTCCAAGGAGCGCGCCGCAACCGGTGCGCCCGAAATGCCACCAGCGCCCATTGCAGCAACCTCGTCGGCGGGGGTCTTGAGTCCCTCACGTGAAATAGTGGTGTTGGTGGCCACGATGCCCGCAAGGCCCAGCTCGACCGCCATATCGGCAACTGCGTCAACGTCCTCGTCAGAGAGATCTGGAGCGATCTTGACCAGGACTGGAGAGCTGGTGGATTCCTGCACAGCAGCCATGATCGGACGCAGGGACTCAACGGCTTGGAGGTCACGCAAGCCCGGGGTGTTTGGCGAGGAGACGTTAACTACGAGGTAGTCAGCCAGGTCGCCCAAAACCGAAGCTGACTGGCGGTAGTCCTGGACCGCTTCTTCGGCAGGGGTGACTTTAGTCTTGCCAATGTTGATGCCGATGACGTCGGAAGTCCGACGTGCCCGCAGGTTGCGGGCTGCAGCGGCTGCGCCCTCGTTGTTAAAGCCCATGCGGTTTAAGATTGCGCGATCCGCCTTCAAGCGGAAAAGGCGTGGGGCAGGGTTTCCCGGTTGCGCCTTTGCCGTGACGGTGCCCAGTTCTGCATAGCCAAAGCCAACAGCAGACCAAGTATCGGCGGCTGCGGCATTCTTATCAAAACCAGCTGCAAGTCCCAGCGGACGCGGGAACTTTACACCGAATACCTCTTGCTCCAGTACTGAATCATTGACTGGCACCACCTTGTGTAGACCGCGGTGCAGCAGGGGTGCTTTCTGCAAGCCGGATAAAGCACCCATCATAATGAGGTGAATGCGCTCGGGCGCGAGCTTAAACATGCCTTTGAGCGCTAATTGATAGGCGGCTTTGCGCAGTGCGTCGACGCGAGTTTCTTGCATGGTTTTAAAGGGCCCTTACTTCAGATTCGGTTCGGAAATAAACTGGATGCCGCTGCCACTCGCAGAGGCGGTGACCACGGTGGCGTCGTCAAGCACGGCGATATTTTGAGCATCTGCGACCGTGTCAACACTACCTTTATTCTCAGGCACGCCGGAGACGATGGAAAAGGCATGTGCCTTGCCGTTGTCGGTGGTCGTAACCCATGCCAGCTGGCGCTGTGGGTCCCATGCCACGCCCCATGGCGAGCCGTCGACGTTGCCGTATTGGTGCAGGCGGATTACGTCGTCGGCGGTATATACCGCAAGACGCTCGCCAGAGGTATCGGAGGCGAGGACGAGGGCACCGCCACCAACAGAGATCTGGCCTATGCCTTGGCCTGCGCGAAGGCGGCCGCCGGCGCGATCGTTTTGCCAATCGATGTTCTGGATCGTGGAATCAGCGCGCAGGATGCGCACGACGTTGTCGGCACCGGCGTCGTTAGGCACAGCTAGGAGCTGATCGGAGCCTTCCTCGACCTCAATGTCGCGGTCGCGCTTGCCGTCCTCATAGATGCCAACCGTGCGCGAGTCCTTGGAGCCTGCGAAGATCTCGCCGCTAGAAAGTTGCGTGGCGACGGTGACCGGAGCTTCTTCTTCCATGGCTACCTCGGTCGGGGCATCGGGCTTGGTTGGGTCAATGAGATAGACCTTATCGCCGCAGGCAAGTACGAAGCCCTGCTGGGAGGCGTTCAAATCGCCGCACTTTTCGTCGATGTCGATCTTCTTTGCGTCGCCGCCGAGGAACTCGCTCTGCTGGCCGACGTAAAGTGCGTCCTTGGTGCGGACGGCGATGGTGTTGCCGTGGGCCGCGAGGTCCGTTACCTTCTCCTCAAATTTCGCGACCTTGCCTGCAGGCTTTGCCCCATCGTTGGAGGCAGGAGCAGGCGTGGCGTTTACCTTCAGAGCTGAATCTGGATAGCCGCCAACGCCTACCTCCGGCTGGCATGCACTAAGTGCTAGGGCGCTTGCAAAAAGCGTCAGTGGCATCAATTTCTTTGTTCTGGCCAGTGGTTTCACGGTTGTTTATCCTAGCAGCCAGCGTGGGTAGATCCCGAAGCGCGCCAGACTATGTATGCTCACCCGAGTGAATACTGCAGCAGCAACAGACGCAATGTCCTGGCTTCAGGTCATCGTCCTATCCATTGTCCAAGGCCTCACCGAGTTTCTGCCAGTTAGCTCTTCCGGCCACCTGCGGATCGTCTCCGAGCTTTTTTGGGGTCAAGACGCTGGTGCATCCTTTACTGCCGTGATCCAGCTTGGTACGGAAGCAGCCGTATTGGTCTACTTCGCCGGAATGATTTGGCAGATCCTTAAAGGCTGGTTTGCTGGACTTTTCAACAAGGAAAAACGGGGTCAAGACTATCGAATGGGATGGATGGTCATTGTCGGTTCCATTCCGATCGGCATCCTGGGCGTGCTGGGCAAGGATTTCATCCGTGACAATCTGCGCAACCTGTGGATTACGGCTGCGATGCTCATCCTTTTCTCTTTTGTCTTCATCACGGCTGAGCGCACCGGAAAAAAGGAGCGCGGCTTCGAAGAATTGAACATGAAGGACGCCATCGTCATGGGTCTATGCCAGTGCTTGGCGCTGGTGCCTGGCGTTTCCCGTTCCGGCGGTACCATCTCTGGAGGTCTCTTCTTGGGCCTCGACCGCGAGGTGGCAACTCGATTTAGCTTCTTGCTCGCAATCCCAGCCGTGTTGGCTTCCGGGCTGTTTTCTTTGGGGGATGCCTTCGGCCCGACTGTCGGCCAGTCCGCAACCGGCGCGCAATTGCTAGTGGGCACCCTTATCGCCTTTGCGATTGGCTATGCCTCCATTGCATGGCTACTGAAATTCGTGGGCAACCATTCCTTCGAATGGTTTGCCGCATACCGCATCCCAGTGGGCATTATCATCATGGCGCTCATCGCTTTCGGCTACCTTCAGCCATAGGCCGGTTTTCTCATAACTGGCTATTAGCCCTGCCTGATGCCTAATGCTGTACAAAGTGCATTAGGCATGAAAAGGGCGCTACGATAGACCGCATGCATTCTTGGCCTGAACCCCATGTTGAATTAGTTCCAGGGAAACCCCACGCACTCCGCCTCTACGACTCCGCGGATCAGCAGATCCAGAAGGTAGAGGTAACGGGGGACACCGCCACCATGTACGTGTGCGGTATTACTCCCTATGATTCGACCCACCTGGGCCACGCGGCAACATATTTGACCTTTGACCTGGCCTATCGCCAGCTCCTGGATAACGGCTACAAGGTTCATTACGTCCAAAACATCACGGATGTGGATGACCCGCTCTTTGAGCGTGCAGAGCGCGACGGCGTCGATTGGCGTGAGCTCGGCACCTCCCAGATTGATCTTTTCCGCTCCGATATGGAGCTGCTTTCTGTTTTGCCACCCCAGGATTACGTGGGCGCGATGGAAGCCATCGATGAGGTCACCGAGATGGTGGGCAAGCTTCTCGATGCCGGCGCCGCCTACATCGTTGACGACCCCGAATCCCCCGACGTCTATGCGTCCATCGAAGCCACGGAAGCCTTTGGCTACGAGTCCAACTACTCCGCAGCGGAGATGGAGGAGTTCTTCGCCGAACGCGGTGGGGACCCTGAGCGTCCAGGAAAGCGCAACCCGCTGGATGCCTTGATTTGGCGCGCTCACCGTGAAGGCGAGCCGGCATGGGATTCTCCATTTGGCCCGGGCCGACCTGGTTGGCACATTGAGTGTTCTGCTATCGCCACCAATCGCCTGGGCGCCTCGTTTGATATCCAGGGCGGCGGAAGCGATCTTAAGTTCCCACACCACGAGTTCTCAGCAGCGCATGCGGAGGCAGCCTTGGGTGTGGAGCGTATGGCGCAGGTTTACGTGCACACCGGCATGATCGGCCTCGACGGCGTCAAGATGTCGAAGTCTCTGGGCAACCTCGTTTTCGTCCACAAGCTGGTTGAAGCGGGCGTTGATCCCTCCGCCATTCGCCTGGGCGTCTTCGCAGGCCACTACCGCAGCGAGCGCGATTGGTCCGATGAGGTTCTGCACGCGGCCAACGAACGCCTGGCAAACTGGCGTAAGGCTCTGGAGAATCCGGGCAGCGTAGATGCCGCACAGGCGCTTGTCGACGCAGTGCGTCTCGCGCTTTCCAATGACCTGGATACGCCGGCAGCTTTGCAGGCCGTCGACGAGTGGGCAGCGGGCGAGCGCGGCGCAGATGACGAGCAGGCGGCTGAATTGCTGCGCACCGCTTTTTATTCGCTACTTGGCGTGCACGTTTAAGAAATATCAGGCAGAATTCACTTCATGAGCATTCGCGCAGACTTTCAGCCCACCGTCGATGAGTTCATCAGCAATCTCGAGTCTTTTGCCACTGGCAGCTACCTCAAAGAAGAAGAGAAAGAATTCTGGGAGGCGCCCTTCGACGCCGGCGTTCTTCCAGAGCTGCGTTCCATTGTGGAAAAGCTTCTTGACGATCTTGATGCACTCCCTGATGATCCAGACGGGCAATCTCTTACCGCGAGCGTCAACAAGTCAGTAGAGAAGCTGGCTGCGTTCAACCGCAAGAACGCGGATGCAGTTTTGGAGCCGGAGGAAAAGGAAGAGCTCTCTGAGCTTATCTACAATGCCTCCGCAGCCACCGGCGCCGATGACGAAGCCTTGGCACAACTGCCTGAGCTCGACTTCTAAACGTAACCCCTTATCTTTTGATGAGCTCATCTTTCGAATCTGCAGGTTTCGCATCCAGTCAAGCCATACCCAAACGGCCCGCAGCAATCTTTTGGGACATGGACGGCACACTAACCAACTCTGAGCCTTTGTGGGCCCAAGCCACATTGCATCTGTCTAGCCTTATGGGCCATGCAATGACCCCGAAGGAGCGGCTTGCTACGGTTGGCGGCACTTTTGAAAAAACTCTTTCAGTCTGCGCTGAGTTGGCTGGAGTCGAGCTTATGCCCGGTGACTATCAGCGTTACCAGGAGGTTACTTTTGACTACGTCAAAAATCTCTTCCACGGCAACCTAGAAATCTTCCCAGGTATCCCGGAGCTTCTGCGCGAACTGCATGCGGATGGTATGCCGATGATGGTCACCACGAATACGGAGCGCTATGTCGCTTCTTCGGCCATTCCGGAGATAGGCGAAGAATTCTTCGTCGATACAATCTGCGGTGACGAAGTACCAGCCGGAAAGCCTGCACCCGATATGTACTTGGAGGCAGCGCGTCGCCTCGACCTTCATCCCGCTGATTGCTTGGTCTTTGAGGATTCCGCTGCGGGCATGCGTGCGGCTGTCGACGCCGGCTGCCATGTCATTGGCCTACCGGAGGATGACAGGGTAGTGGTTCCAGCGGAAGTAACTGAAATTTCTACGCTACGGCCTGCGCGTCACTTAGACGGCGTTAATGCGGCCGATGTCTATGCGTGGTTTGGCGAGATCAGCTCTAATTCGTCCAAATCTATTTAGTTATCGATTTTAGCCCTCGGAGCCAAGTTTCTATGCAACAATAGAATCCGTGAAGAATTTCGAGTCCCTTTTTGCAGAACTGTCCGAGAAGGTTCAGGCCCGTGCGGCGGGCTCTGGAACCGTGGCTGCATTCGATAAGGGCGCTCATCATCTTGGCAAGAAGATCATCGAGGAAGCCGGTGAGGTCTGGATTGCTGCCGAGTATCAATCCGACGAAGAGCTCGCCGAGGAAATGTCGCAACTTATCTACTGGCTACAGGTCATGATGCTAAAGCGGGGCCTTAGGCCAGAAGATATCTACAAGTATCTCTAAAGGGAAGGAGCCTTAAGATGATTAAAGTTGCCGTTCCCAACAAGGGATCATTGTCCGAGGCTGCCCTTAGCATCTTGGCAGAAGCCGGCTACAAAGGCCGCGGGCACTCCAAGGCACTCAACATCGTTGACGAGGCTAACGGTGTCGAGTTTTTCTTTTTGCGCCCCAAAGACATCGCCATCTACGTCGCCCAAGGCGTCTTGGACTTAGGCATTACTGGTCGCGATCTCGCGCGTGACTCCCGCGCATCATTCAACGAGGTTCTAGATTTAGGCTTTGGCGCATCCACTTTCCGCTACGCCGCCCGCCAGGGTGAAGACTGGACCATTGAAAAGCTGCAGGGCAAAAAGATCGCTACTTCTTATCCCAATCTCGTGCGCGCGGATCTGCGGCAGCGGGGGATTGAAGCTGAAGTTATCCGCCTCGATGGTGCGGTGGAAATTTCCATCCACTTAGGCGTTGCCGATGCGATCGCAGACGTGGTCTCTACCGGAGCGACGCTGCGTCAGCAGGGGCTTGCCCCGTTTGGGGAAGCCATCACCGAGTCCACGGCGGTCCTCATCAAGCGCGCCGGCGTGGGATTGAGCGATGAAGAGCAAGTAGTCCTCCAACGCATCCAGGGCATCCTAAATGCGCGTAACTATTTGATGCTCGATTACAACGTGCCCAAAGAAGACTTGGAGGCGGCTTCGGCAGTAACACCGGGGCTTACCGGGCCCACGGTTGCCCCTCTCGCAAGGGACAATTGGGTAGCGGTGCGCGCGATGGTCCCACGGCAGGATGCGAATCGAATTATGGACCACCTTTCGGCGTTGGGAGCGGAAGCTATCCTGGCATCAGAGCTACGCATCGCCCGCTTTTAGGGGTAAATTTTAGAGATCTTGCGCAGATTGAACGCCGGAATGCCTGCTCTAGCTACGATGGGCCTTGAGTTTACTCAAACAACTATCGTTCGAAATGCTCGCGGATTTTTCAGCGAGTATTGACCACTTAAGGAGTCCCGCCAAATGGCTAAGACCACTAAGAAGGATGCAGAAATCGACGCTAAGCAGGAGGGCGTAAAACCTTCTGCTAACGAGGCCAAGGACGCTGCCAAGGCTAAGAAGTCTTCTTCTAAGAAGTCTCGCACCGAGACCGACCTTCTCGGCTCCATGGAGATCCCGAATGACGCGTACTACGGTGTCCACACCCTGCGCGCCATCGACAACTTCCAGATCTCCTACGTCACTATCAACACCATTCCAGACTTCATCCGCGGCATGGTGATGGTCAAGAAGGCCACCGCAATGGCCAACCGTCGTCTGCACGTTCTGCCTAAGCAGAAGGCAGAGGCAATCATCTGGGCATGTGACCAGATCCTGGACGAGGGTCGCTGCATGGACCAATTCCCGCTCGACGTCTTCCAGGGCGGCGCGGGCACCTCGCTAAATATGAACACCAACGAGGTTGTTGCCAACCTCGCTCTTGAGTACCTCGGCGAGGAAAAGGGCGCATACGACATCATCAACCCGAACGATGATGTCAACATGTCCCAGTCCACCAACGACGCATACCCAACCGGTTTCCGCTTGGGTCTGTACTACTCCCTGGACACCCTGATCGAGCGCATCGATTCCCTGCAGAACGCTTTCCACGACAAGGGCAACGAGTTCCAGGACATCCTGAAGATGGGCCGCACCCAGCTGCAGGACGCTGTTCCTATGACCCTGGGTGACGAGTTCAAGGCATTCGCTCATAACCTGGCTGAGGAGCAGGCGGTACTGCGCGACGCTCAGAAGCGCCTGCTGGAGATCAACCTTGGTGCCACCGCAATCGGTACCGGCGTTAACACCCCAGCTGGCTACCGCCACCAGGTCACCGCAGCCCTATCCGAGGTCACTGGCCTGGAGATCAAGACTGCTCGCGACCTCATCGAAGCAACCTCCGACTGCGGCGCATACGTTCTGCTGCACTCCGTCATCAAGCGCACCGCTATGAAGTTGGCCAAGATCTGTAACGATCTGCGCCTGCTGGCTTCCGGCCCACGCGCTGGCCTGGGCGAGATCAACCTGCCTGCTCGCCAGGCTGGTTCCTCCATCATGCCGGGTAAGGTCAACCCGGTTATCCCAGAGGTTGTCAACCAAGTCTGCTTCAAGATCTTCGGCAATGACCACGTTGTCACCATGGCTGCTGAGGCTGGCCAGCTCCAGCTCAACGTCATGGAGCCGGTCATCGGCGAGGCACTGTTCCAGTCCATCCGTATCATGGGCAACGCTGTTGACACCCTCCGCGAGAAGTGCGTCACCGGCATCACCGCCAACGCTGATGTCTGCCGCGCATACGTTGAAAACTCCATCGGTATCGTCACCTACCTGAACCCGTTCATCGGTCACCACAACGGTGACGAAATCGCTAAGGAGTCCCTGAAGACCGGCAAGGGCGTCAAGGAACTCGTTCTGGAGAAGGGCCTTATGGACGAGGCAACCCTGTCCAAGGTTCTGTCCGTTGAGAACCTGATGCACCCAGAGTTCCGCGGCCAGCTCTACATCGACGAGGACTAAATCCGACCTAAACCTTTAATGGTTTCGCTGGGGGAGTATCAGCGCCTCCTGCGAGCTATTAAGTACGGATTTTAGGCCATGTGGTTTTACCACATGGCCTTTCGTCGTTTTGTTGTTGTGCAGGGATTTCTCTGGTTTTCAATCAACCAACCGTAATGCAAAAGGTTAATTTTGTGGGAACAAGCACAAACGGGCGTTTTAATTAACCAAAACCACATGATTTGGGGGACAATGGGGAGGACAGAGCATGGCTGACTCGTTTATTTTCGGCTGAGGAAGCCATTTAATTTTTCGACCTTGTGGAGATTCCCATGGCTGTAGTCCATATCCTCATTGTCCTCGCCGCGATTTACTTAGGTGCCCGCATTGGCTCAATCGGCATCGGTGTCGCTGGCGGTCTCGGCGTCCTTTTGCTGGGCCTAACAGGCGTGCCGGTTACCCGCGAAGATATCCCTTTCGACGTCATCGGCATCATCATGACCGTTATTGCCGCCATCGCCGCCATGCAGCGCGCGGGCGGTATGGACTACCTGGTCCAGGTGGCCGAGCGCTTCCTGCGTAAGAACCCGCGGCGCATCACCTACTATGCGCCGATCGTCACCTGGCTGATGACCGTTCTAGCAGGTACTGGCCACACCGCATTCTCTACGCTGCCCGTCATCGTCGAGGTAGCAAAGGAAGGCAAGGTCCGCCCATCGCGTCCGCTTTCCATCGCCGTGGTGTCCTCCCAGATGGCAATTTGTGCCTCGCCGATTTCCGCCGCCGTGGTCCTGCTGGCCTCGCTTCTGGAGCCAACCGGCATCGGTTACCTCCAGCTGCTCGGCGTTCTTATTCCAGCAACCTTCCTCAGCATCTTCCCGGCTGCTTGGCTAGCAAACCACGCGGGTAAGGAACTAGAAGACGATCCGGTCTATCAGGAGCGCCTCGCACAGGGCCTCGTCGCAATGCCGAAGGGACACACCGACCAAAGCACGCAAAAGGGCGCAAAGGCCTCCATCTACATCTTCCTGGCTGCCATCGTCATCGTCATGATTTGGGCAACGCTGACCTCGGAGCAGGTTGGCCTCATCTCCGAGCCGACCCTGCCACGCAACGAGGCCATCATGACGGTCATGCTTACCGCAGCAACACTCATCGTCATGATCACCAAGATTCCAGCCGCCGACATCCTCAACACCCCGGTATTCAAGTCCGGTATGTCTGCTTCCATGTGTGTTCTCGGCGTCGCCTGGCTGGGCACCACGCTCATCAACCACTACATGGACAACATCCAGACCATGGCGGGCGACGTCGTCAAGTCCGCTCCGTGGATGCTGGCCGTCGTTCTCTTCTTCGCCGCCGCACTGCTGTACTCCCAGGCTGCTACCACCAAGGCGCTGCTGCCGGCCGCGCTGGCCCTGGGCGCAAGCCCGCTGACCGCACTGGCCGCATTCCCAGCCGTTTCCGCTCTGTTCATCCTCCCGACCTACCCAACCTTGCTGGCCGCAGTTGAGATGGACGATACCGGCTCCACCCGCATCGGAAAGGCTGTGTTCAACCACCCATTCCTCATCCCAGGAACGGTCTCCATCGTGGTCGCTGTTCTGCTGAGCTACGCACTCGGTGCTGTCATCGCCTAGAGCCCGCGATTTGACAATTTAGCCGCCCACTGTCCTTTTCTCCGAAACAGGCAGATCGGGCGGCTTTTCTCTGTAGCATAAAGCCATGGCTACCCAACTCTCAGATGTCGAAATCGCACAGGCTCACAAACTGGAGCCAATTACCGATATTGCTTCTCGTGCGGGAATCCCGGAGGAAGCGCTCATTCCTTATGGCAACACCAAAGCCAAGGTTGATATCACGAAGCTCGAGGACCTTCCCACCAAAGGCAAGCTGGTGCTCGTCACTGGTGTTTCTCCAACACCGGCTGGTGAAGGCAAGTCCACCACGCTGATTGGTCTAACCGATGCTTTAGCACTACTGGGGCACAAGGCCATCGTCGCTTTGCGTGAGCCTTCCCAAGGTCCAGTCATGGGTATCAAGGGTGGTGCCGCCGGCGGCGGTTATTCCCAGATTGTCCCGATGGAGGATATCAACCTTCATTTCACCGGTGATTTCCATGCCATCGCAGCGGCCACCAACACCTTGGCTGCCATCATCGATAACCACATCCACCAAGGAAACCAGCTCGGCATCGACCCGCGCCGCGTGACCTGGCAGCGCTGCCTCGATGTCAATGACCGTGCGCTGCGTGGCATCGTCACCGGCCTCGGCGGCCCGGCACACGGAGTGCCTGCGGAAACTGGATTCACCATCACCGCAGCTTCTGAGATCATGGCTATCTTGGGCCTGGCTACTGACCTCGAAGACCTTAAGAAACGCTTGGGTGATATTACCGTTGGCTATACCTTCGACCAAAAGCCAGTCACGGCACGCGAGCTTGATGCCGAGGGCACACTGACTGCTTTGATGCGCGACGCCCTCAACCCGAACCTAGTACAGACTCTGGGCGGCACCCCGGCATTCGTACACGGTGGACCTTTTGCCAACATTGCGCATGGCTGCAACACCTTGCTTGCAACACAGACTGCGATGAAGTTCGGCGACATTGTGCTCACCGAGGCTGGCTTTGGCGCCGACTTGGGCGGCGAGAAGTTCATGGATATCAAGGCTCGCTTTGGCGAGCTCGACGTCGCGGGTGCTGTGGTCGTTACCACCATCCGCTCCCAAAAGTACAACGGCGGCCAGGCCCGTGAGGACCTGACCACGGAAAATCTTGACGCACTGCGCAAGGGCATCGTCAACCTCGAGCGCCACGTTGAAAACATCCGCAAGTTTGGTCTGCAACCAGTAGTTGCGCTCAACTCCTTCTACAGCGATACCGAGGCCGAGCGCGAATTCATGCGGACCTGGGCCAAGGACTTTGGCGTCGCCCTGGCTGAGGCAGATGTCTGGGCAAAGGGCGGCGAAGGAGCCAAGGAGTTGGCAGAAACTCTCTTAGAAAACCTCTCCGAGGGTCAGGCACATCAGCTCTACGATCCAGCAGAGGGCGTGGAAAAGTCCATCGAAAAGATCGCCACCGAGGTCTACCGTGCAACCTCTATCGAGTACGGCCCGAAGGCCAAGAAGGACCTGCAGTACATCAAGGACAATGGCTGGGATAACTTCCCAGTGGTCATCTCAAAGACGCAGTACTCCTTCTCCGATAGCCCGGCTTCCTTGGGCGCTCCAGAGGGCCATACCCTCCACGTGCGCGAGCTGCTGCCGCGTACTGGTGCGGGCTTCATCGTGGTGCTGACTGGCGACGTCATGACCATGCCGGGTCTGCCGAAGAAGCCGGCGGCCAACAACATCGATGTTGCCGCCGATGGCACCATTTCCGGCCTGTTCTAGTTATCTGCGGCGGAGCCCGGCCAACCCGGATACTCGGGCGGGGTTCCGCCGAATTCAGGACAAAGCTCTTGGAAAGAGCACCAGCCGCAAAGCTTCGAGGTCTTCGGGCGGAAGAGACCTTCCTTACCGTCGCCCTCGATCTTTGCCCATAGCTCGCCTAGATCGCGCTCGAAGTACTCCAGCTCTTCGCGGGTTGGGGTAAGGAACATCGAGTCAATGACCTTGAGGTACATCAGGCGCAGCTGGGCGGGGATGACGCCTAGCATTCGCCAATAGACAAGCGCGTAGAAACGCATCTGGAACTGGGCGTCTTGGCTAAAGCGGGGGATTGGCTTCTTGCCGGTCTTATAGTCCACGACGCGGACCTCACCGGTTGGGGCAACGTCCACGCGGTCGATGAAGCCGCGGACCGGCACGCCGTTTGGCAAGACGGTATTGACGTACATCTCGCATTCTTTAGCATCGAAGCCCTGCGGGTTTTCCATCTGGAAATAGCCCTTGAGCAATTCGCGGGCCGCTACGAAGAAATCGAGGGTTTCTTCCTCGGGCACGAGCTCTTTAAGCTCGGCGTCGGCAGCGACCATTTTGGCCCATTCCGGCTTAATCATTTTCACTGCAGCGGGGTAGTCACGCTCTTCGCGCGGCAGCTTGTGGGTGTTTTCTAAAACTGCGTGGACCAGCGTTCCTTTTACTTGCGCTACGGTCTTCGGCTCGGGGAGCTTGTCAATTGCCCGAAAGCGGTAGAGAAGTGGGCACTGTTTATAGTCTGAGGCCCGAGAAGGCGAAAGCGCCAACGGGCGAGGTTTTCGTGCATCAGCCATGGTCCTTTTAGCTTAGCGCGGCGCAATTCATGGCAAAGTAGGAGGCATGAGTATTTCGGATGAGTTCCTTGATTTCATAGCCGCTTCTCCTTCTTCCTATCACGCGGCCCACGAGGTGGCGCGCCAGCTAGAAGAGGTGGGCTTTGTCCGCCAGGATGAGGCCGCGGAATGGTCAGCAGCCCCAGGCGGCCACTACATGATTCGCGGCGGCGCCATCATGGCTTGGTTCGTGCCGGAGGGCGCGGGCAAACACTCCGCGTTTAGGATCATCGGTTCTCATACAGATTCGCCGGGCCTTGTGCTCAAGCCGACCCCCGATTTTGATGCTGCGGGCTGGCAGCAGGTCGCGGTAGAAATTTACGGCGGCCCGTTGCTGCATACCTGGTTTGACCGTGAGCTGACCGTTGCCGGTCAGGTGGTAACGAAGGATGGCGTGCATCATTTGGTTAACACCGGCCCGATTCTGCGTCTTCCTTCGCTGGCTATCCACCTCTACCGCAAGGACGAGTTCAAGCCGGATCGCCAGCACAACATGCAGCCGGTGCTTTCCGTGGGCACTCCCGATGCCTCGGTATTGCGCGTGGTAGCGGAGTCCATCGGCGTGGCTCAGGATGAGATCTCTGCATTCAATCTCATTACTGCCGATGCCCAGCGGGGCGCCGTATTCGGCACCGGTGAGCGCTTCATCGCGGCCGGCCGCATGGATAATCTTTCTTCCGTGTTTGCCAGCCTCGTCGCAATGCGCAATGCCGCCCAGCAGAAGGACTATGGACACGAAGACATTTTGGTCATGGCTGCCTTCGACCACGAAGAGGTGGGCTCGGCTTCTCGTTTCGGTGCTGCCGGCCCGATTCTCGCCGATGTCCTGGGGCGCACTGGTCGCGCGCTGGGAGCCAACGAGGAGGAGCGGTATCAAATGTATGCGCGTTCTTGCTGCGTGTCGGCCGACGCCGCGCATTCGGTCCACCCTAATTACGCAGGCAAGCACGATCCCACGCATCACCCGATTATCGGTAAGGGCCCCGTCACCAAGATCAACGGCAATCAGCGCTACGCGTCCGACGCCACGACCGTCTCCCTGTGGGAGCGCGCATGCGAGCGAGCCAAGGTTCCTTTCCAGCGCTTCGTGGGCAACAACGACGTGCCCTGTGGCTCCACCATCGGTCCCATCACCGCGACCCGCTTAGGCATCGACACCGTCGACGTCGGCGTGCCGATGCTTTCTATGCACTCCGCACGCGAGATGGTCGGCGAACGTGACCAAGTATGGATGGCCAAGGCCATTGAGGCATACTTGTTAGGTTAATTAAACCTCCTTTAAATCCACGAGAAAGCATAGGAAGCACACACCATGCCTTATTCCGGACCTTTTCACTATGGCGATCGCGTCCAACTGACCGATGCTAAGCGCCGCCACTACACGGTGATACTTGAGGAAGGCGGCGAGTTTCACTCGCACAAGGGCATCATCCGCCACGACGAAATCGTCGGTCTGGATGAGGGCTCCGTGGTGCGCTCCACACTGGGCAGCGACTTCCTGCTCTTCCGCCACTTGATGGTGGACCACGTGCTTTCCATGCCGCGTGGCGCGGCGGTCATCTACCCGAAGGACTCCGCGCAGATCCTGGTCGAAGGCGATATTTTCATGGGCGCACGCGTCCTGGAGGCTGGCGCCGGCTCCGGTGCGTTGTCCATGACGCTGCTGCGCGCCGTTGGCCCGCAGGGACACGTCTTCTCTTACGAGGTGCGCGATGATCACCTGGAGTACGCCGTGGACAACGTCAAGGAATACTTCGGCGAGCAGCCTGAGTGGTGGACCCCGCGCTTGGGTGATTTGGCGGACGTCACCGTGGAAGAACTCGGCGGTCCGGTCGACCGCGTCATCCTCGACATGCTTGAGCCGTGGGAGCATTTGGAGAAGGTTCGCGACATCCTGATCCCTGGCGGCGTTTTCATGACCTACGTGGCTACCGTGCCGCAGCTGATGAAGGTCATGGAGGGGATCCGCGAGCTGAAGTGCTTTACCGAGCCGAAGGCCTGGGAGTCCCTCGTGCGTGAATGGAAGGTGGAAGGCCTTGCCACCCGTCCAGAGCACCGCATGAACGCGCACACTGCGTTCCTCATCTGGACGCGCCGCCTTGCCGACGGCGTGACTCCACCCCGCCCGCAGCGCCGCGCCCGCAAGTAGGTGCAAAAGAAACGAAGCGGAGCCAAAGAATCCGCGGGGAGATTTTAGGCCAACCTGACTTGTCGGCATGGTTCACGCGCTAGTGTGTAGCTATGACCGACGCAAGTCACACAGCCGCCCTCAAAAGGCAGATTGATCAGCTAGCCGAGCGCAACACCAAGCTCGCTTCGCTGCTGCAGGATTCCCGCAACAAGCTGCAGCAGATGTTGGCCGAGGTCAACGAACTATCAGAGCCTGCCTCAACCTATGGTGTATTCCTCGGATACTCAGGAAAGCCGCATGATTCCCGGCGCGACGCCGAGGTCTATACCAACGGCCGCCCCATGCGGGTTAAGGTCTCGCCCAACCTAGAGCCAGGCAGCCTTGAAGCCGGCCAACTCGTGCGTTTAGGCGAGGGCTTCGTCGTTGTAGAAGCTTGTGGTCACCCGCAAACGGGAAGCCTTGCCACCGTGCAAGAGACTTTAGGCACCACCCGCGTCATCGTGGCGAACTCCTCCGGCGAGGAGCAGGTGGTGCTTTTGGCCGCCCGTCTTCGCGAGGGCATTCGCGCTGGCGACACAGTCCTTGTCGATGGCAAGGCAGGTGTCGCGCTCGAAAAGATTGAAAAGTCCGAGGTGGCACAGCTTTCGTTGGAGGAGGTCCCAGAGCTTAGCTACGACGACATCGGCGGTCTGGATGCTCAGATCTCCCAAATCCGCGATTCGGTCGAGCTGCCTTTCCTGCATCCGGATCTTTATCGGCAATATGACTTGGAGCCGCCGAAGGGTGTGCTGCTTTATGGCCCGCCGGGCTGTGGCAAGACCTTGATTGCTAAGGCCGTGGCCAATTCGCTCGCTACGAAGATGGGTAGTGGCGGCCCGAGCTTCTTTTTGAACGTCAAGGGCCCTGAACTCTTAAACAAGTACGTGGGTGAGACCGAGCGCCGCATTCGCCTTATCTTTGAACGCGCTCGCGAACTCGCAGCCCAGGATTCGCGCCGCCCGGTCATCGTTTTCTTTGACGAGATGGAATCCATCTTCCGTACCCGTGGTTCCGGAGTTTCCTCAGACATGGAGACAACGGTGGTTCCGCAGCTGCTGACGGAGCTCGATGGCGTCGAAAAGCTGGGCAACGTCATCGTCATCGGCGCCACCAACCGTGAGGAGCTCATCGATCCCGCCATCATGCGCCCGGGCCGACTCGACATCAAGATTCGCGTCAATCGCCCCAGCAAGCAAGGCGCCCGCGAGATCTTTAGCCGGCATCTGGGTCAGAAGGTGCCGCACCAGGCGGACCTCGAGGGGCTGATTGATTCTGCAGTCGAAGAGCTCTATTCGGAGCGACCCTTCGTACGTCTGCATTACCGCAATGATGAGCCACGGACGTTGTTCTACCGCGACTTTGTCTCCGGCGCGATGATTGCCAACATCGTAGCGCGTGCAAAGAAGCTTGCGATCAAGGACGCGCTTGCTGATAGCGAGATAAGCACGCACGGTATTACTTCGGAACACTTACGCCAGGCCATTGCCGCGGAGCAGGCGGAGTCAGAATACGTACCAACCTCGGCTAGCCCTGAGGAGTGGACCAAGATTGTTGCCGGCACCCAAGCTGGCGCAGAAGTAACCCGAGTCGAGCTAATGGGCTTTAGGAGTACCTCATGGCACGCGTCCTAGGAACAGAAACTGAGTACGGGATTTCCACTCCCACGAGTCCGGAGTTTTCGCCCATTGTCACCTCGACCCATGCCGTGGTGGCTTATGCGGCGCTTCATACTTTGGCGCGTTCGCGCTGGGACTTCCGCGAGGAACATCCGCTGCGTGACTCCCGCGGTTTTGATTTGAAGCGCTATCAAACCGTTCCTGTGGTTGATCCAAATGCAATCGGCGTGGCCAATGTGGTGACCGCAAACGGTGCGCGCTTCTACGTCGATCACGCGCACCCGGAGTATTCCTCCCCGGAATGCACGAATGCTTGGGACGCCATGCTTTACGACGCCGCCGGTGACGTAGTTTTGCGACAAGCCGCCGAAGCGGTAGCGCGCCTATCCGCGCAGGGCACATCTGTGCTGGCGAATCATGATCCGTGCCCGCCACTGAAGTTCTACAAGAACAATGTGGATGGCAAAGGCGCATCCTACGGTTCGCACGAAAATTACCAGTACCGGCGCTCTACCGAGTTTTCCGCGATTGCCGCGGGCCTCATCCCGTTCTTCGTGGCACGCCAGGTAGTGGTTGGCGCTGGCCGCGTTGGCCTTGGACAAGAAGGTGAAGAGCCAGGATTTCAGATCTCCCAGCGCGCCGACTACATCGAGCAGGAGATCTCGCTGGAGACAACGCTCAACCGCGGCATCATCAACACTCGCGACGAGCCGCACGCGGTAGCCGAGGACTTTGGGCGCCTACACGTCATCATTGGCGATGCCAACATGTCGCAGACAGCAAACTTGTTGAAGCTTGGCATGACCTCCTTGGTGCTTGATGCCATTGAAGCGGGCGTCGATTTCAGCGACCTACAGCTCCGCGATGCGGTGGCCGAGGTTTCCTTGGTTAGCCGAGACCTCAAGCTACAGCACAAGCTGAAGCTCAAGGACGGACGCGAGCTCACAGCACTTGATTTGCTAGCTGAATATCGCAAGCGGGTCACTCCGACGAACGACGTGGATGAGAAGGTCCTGGCGGCGTGGGACGAGGTCGCCGGCCTGCTCGCGGCAGAGCCGCTTTCCGCAGCACATCTGGTGGACTGGGTAGCCAAATACCAGTTGCTCAAGGGATACATGGATCGCGGCGTAGCCATCGATGATCCCAAGCTGGCTCTTATCGATCTCCAATACACTGACGTCGATCCCGCCAAATCGCTTTACCATGCGCTGGTGCGAAAGGGGCGCATGCGCGTGCTCGTCAGTGAGGAGGAGATTGACAGGGCAGCCCAAAACCCGCCGCGGGATACGCGTGCGTTCTTCCGCGGTCGAGTCATAGAAAAGTACGGTGAGGCAGTCGTTGCCGCCAGCTGGCAGTCTGTCTCCCTGCGCAGTGGTTCCGGTATCGCGACCGTCACTCTCGATGACACGCTAGAGCTAGGCGCAGCTGATGCTGCGGAGCTCATCGAGCGGGCTGACGACGTCGAAACACTACTCGTTGAGCTCGATAAGGCCGGGGTAGCAATTCGGCGCAGTTAGCGCGAAGTATCCATAGGAAGCAATTCACCGAAAAGATAGAAAGATAGTAGGAAAGAAAGAAGGTTTAGAGACAATGAGCGGAAACCAATCCCAGGTAAACGCCGGCAACGGCGGTAGCAACGGTGACGAGGCCGCGGAGTTCTCCGCGGGCCAGGTGAGCATCAATAGCGCGGGCACGGATGATCTGCTTGATGAGATCGACGGCTTGCTTGAAAACAACGCTGAAGAATTCGTACGCGCATATGTGCAAAAGGGCGGCGAATAAACGTGAGCGAGGCGCACACGGATCACGTTTATGCCCGCCGCATCATGGGCATCGAGACCGAATATGGCGTGACCTCACGGGCTGATGGCGATCAGCGCGCGCTGACTCCGGATGAGGTGGCGCGCATCCTGTTCCGGCCCGTCGTGGAGCAATATTCTTCCTCGAATATCTTTAGCCCAAATGCCTCAAGGCTCTACCTTGATGTGGGCTCGCATCCGGAGATCGCCACCGCCGAGTGCGATAGCCTCACCCAGCTCATCAACTATGAGCGCGCGGGTGACCGCATCGTAGACGAGCTAGCCCGCAAAGCTGAAGAGACGATGGCTGCCGAAAATCGCCCAGCTTCCGTCTACTTGTTTAAAAATAACGTCGACTCAGCAGGCAACTCTTATGGCTGCCACGAGAACTACCTCATTAGCCGTCACGCGGTGCTCAAAGACTTAGGCCTGGCCTTGCTGCCTTTCATGATCACCCGCCAACTCATCTGCGGCGCCGGCAAGATTCAACCGGCTAAGGCAGACGAGCCTGCTCGCTTTTTGCTTTCCCAACGCGCGGATCAGGTCTGGGAGGGCGTGTCCTCGGCCACGACTCGTTCGCGGCCTATCATCAACACCCGTGACGAGCCGCATGGTGACTCTAAACGCTTCCGCCGCATGCACGTCATCGTCGGCGATTCCAACATGTCGGAGACCACGCTGGCGTTGAAGATCGGTTCAACGTTGTTGATGCTGGAAATGCTAGAGGCAGGCATCGACGTACCGCGTTTCGATGTCGTTGATCCGATTCATCGCATCCGTGACATCGCCCGCGATACCACTGGCCGTACCGAATTAGGGTTGAAGGACGGCTCGACCATCACGGCATTGGAAGTGCAGTACGCCCTTTGCGAAGCCGCCCAACGTTGGCTGGAGGAACGCCCGGATGAGGGCACTCCGAATGCCGAGATGCGCAAGGTAGTAGACCTCTGGCAGCGCACGCTGCATGCCATTGACACCCAAGATTTCAGCGGCGTCGACCGCGAGATCGATTGGGTAATCAAGCGCAGCCTTCTGGATCGCTATCGTGAGCGCCTTGGTGGCGATTGGGCCCACCCCAAGCTGGCGCAGATTGACTTGACCTATCACGATACTCGCCCTGGCCGCGGCCTGTTTAACGTGCTGGAAGCGCGCAAGATGGTTGAGCGTTGGACCACCGACGCGGCAATCGCGGCCTGCGTCGATACTCCGCCGCAGACTACGCGTGCGCGCCTGCGCGGAGAATTCCTGCAGACGGCGCGCCGCTTGGGTGCCAACGTCACCGTGGACTGGACGCGTCTGAAGGTAAACCGACCTGAACCGCACACCGAGGAGTTCTCAGACCCGTTTGTCTTCGAGGATGCCAGGCTGCAAGCGTTGTTAGACTACATGGAGCACAACGCATAAATTCACCTATTGCCTTTAAGGAGCACACGGGCCTATGGCGAAGCCTCAACCAGGCAAACGCGACCCCGCCGTTGAAAGGTTGACCAATCTTTCTTTTGCGCTGCAGGGCGCAGCCCACGGCGGCGGCAGTCCCGATCGCAGCGCGGCCTGGATCCGCAAGAACGTGGAAGGCTACCAAGATCGCGGAGACGAGGCCTTTCTAAAACAGCTTGCGCGCGACGTCGTCACGCTCCAGCGCGCAGGCGTGCCAGTGGTCCATACCAGTGGTGAATTTGGCTCGACCTATCGTCTTAACCAGGAGGAGTACCAACTTCCTCCGGTCCACTTCACCCCAGAGGAAGCGATGGTGTTGGGCGTAGCCGGCGGCATCGGCAAGCCGGGCGGACTCAGCGATTTCACGCTGTCTGCTTGGACCAAGATTGCCGCCTCGGGCGCCTCAAGGGATCTCAGCGGCGCGCCGGTCTACGTTGCGGTAAACGACATCACCCGCATTAGCCCTGAGTTAACCACCGCAGTGCTGACGGCCGTGCGTAAGGGGCTGCGTATCAGCTTCGACTACTACGCGCGGCCTTCCGCGCCGGCAGTCCGGCGCACTATGGATCCGTGGGGATTGGTCAACCATGACAGCCGCGTTTACCTCGTGGGCTGGGACGTCGACAGACAAGCCCCTCGCGTATTTCGCGCCACTCGCATCGATAATGTGAAACGTTCCCGGCAGGAGGCAACCCACCTTGTTGCCCCCAAGCCACTGCAAGAGCTGGTGATAGACACGCTTAAGCGCGGTCAGCGCGTCGATGCGCTGGTGGCGATCCCTGAAGGCGGTGCCCGGGAGCTAGAAGCAGCAGGGGTACGACGCGATGATGGAATCGTGGAGATGCGCGGCGTGGATAAGGATTGGCTCGTGCGAATAGCAGCAAGTTATGCGCCCGAGGTGGAGGTTAAGGAACCTGCAGACGTACGCGAGGCAATAATTAAGCTGCTGAGTGCGCCACTCGGCGTCACAGATGAGGCCGCACTGGAAGGAGGGGAGTAGCCATGGCTGATGGTTCGCAAAAGTTGCAAGCGCTAGTACGCTCTTTAAACCTGATCCCGTACTTTCGCAATCACCCGGGCCAAACCCCGATGGAAGCCGCCACCGACCTTGGTATGACGCCGGCGGAGCTTAAAGACGCGGTCGATCGCCTTTTTTGCTCAGGCGTGGGCCGTCACACTGAAGACCTGATCGACCTGTCCTTCGATTATCGCGACGGCATCCAAATCTACAATGACCAAGGCTTAACGCAGGCGCTGCGGCTTACTCCGACGGAAGCCGGTGCGCTTTTGCTCACCCTCGAAAGCCTCGAGGCCATGCCTGGGCTCATCGATACCGAGGCCGTTAAGTCAGCAGCCGCAAAGCTGCGGGAGATCATGGATGAAAAGACAGCAGCTATCTATGACTCTCTCGCGGATACCGATCCACATGAGTCTCAAGTCCAGGCCACGCTAGCAAGCGCCGTCGATAAGCGGCACCGCGTGCGCTTCAAATACTGGTCCGCCTCCAGCAACCAGGAAAAAGAACGCACCGTGGATCCTGCGCGCATCTTTATCTATGAATCCGAGCCATACCTCGTTGCGTGGGAGGAATCGCTAAAAGCGCATCGCACCTTTCGCTTGGACCGCATTCAGGAGGTCGAGACGCTTGCTGAAAAGGCCTACCCCCACCTGCGGGAGCTTGACTTCGATCCCGAGCAGCCCTTTGCCATGCGACACGCCAAGAAGGCGACATTAGAGATTCACCCAGAATTCACATGGTTAGCAGAACAGCACGACATCGACTTGGGCGAGACGTTAAAAAATGGCTACGTAGCTGCAACGATGCCGATCGGTTCGGAGGAGTGGTTTATTCGTTTCGCGTTAAGCCAAGCTGATAGAGTGCGGGTCACCAGCCCGGATTCCCTCGTGAAGGCGATTACAGATCGCCGTCTAGCGGCACTGGACGGTTATACTAAATAGCCGTTCGTAAGTTCAGAAGGCGGTTGCTTTTTAAAACTGCCGCCCCACACCAATAATCTGAAGAGAAAGAGGAACCCATGAGCCTGGGACCTTGGGAAATTCTAGCTATTCTGCTTGTCGTTTTACTCCTGTTCGGCGCTACTAAGCTGCCGGAGCTGGCTCGTTCGATGGGCCGCTCCATGCGCATCTTCAAGTCTGAGGTAAACGAGATGCACCAGGAAAACCAGCCAAAGCAGGAACCAAACCAGATCTCTGCCGCTAAGCAGTCCGACGACGAGTTCTGGAACGGCACCTCTTCGCAGCCAGGCCAGACCCAGCCAAACGGCGGCAACGCTAACTAATCACTAGGCCTAGCAACCACGGCGAACTCCAGCCTCAGCTGAGGTTCGGTGTTCGCCTTTTAATGTGAAAGCATCCTTTTAAACAATGCCGAAGAATTCTCCTGCGAATGCCGCGAAGCCCGCGAGCGCGCTTGCGCGTTTGCGCGCGCAACGCAAGGCAAAAAAGAACCCGTTGGGGGAGATGACGCTCGTCCAGCACCTGCAAGAGTTGCGCCGCCGCATCGTCATCTCCTTGCTTGCGCTGGTGGTTGGAACCATCATCGGTTTCATTTGGTATCAACAGGCACCGTTTAACATGCCACCGCTCGGTGAGATTCTGCGCGGACCTTATTGTTCGCTTCCGGAAGAAAAGCGCGTGTCCTTTACCGCGGACGGGGAGTGCCGCCTTTTGGCAACCACCCCGTTCGAGATGCTGATGCTGCGAGTTAAGGTGGGCGCCCTAGCGGGTGCCGTGCTGTCTTCGCCGGTGTGGCTCTACCAAATCTGGGCCTTCATTGTCCCTGGTCTGCATAAGAATGAGCGCCGCTTTACTTTTAGCTTCGTCGCGGTTGCGGTGATTCTTTTCGTTGCCGGTGCAGTGCTTGCTTATTTCATTCTGTCGGTCGGCCTTGAGTTCCTCATGGGCATTGGTGAGGAATTCCAGACCGCAGCGTTGACTGGTGGGGACTATTATCGTTTCTTGCTCGGTTTGCTCATTATCTTCGGTGTCAGCTTCGAAATCCCGTTGCTCATTGTTGCCTTGAACCTGTTGGGCATCCTGCGCTACGAGCACGTTAAGGACAAGCGCCGCATCATCATCGTGTTGATTATGATTTTTGCCGCGTTTATGACGCCTGGCCAGGATCCGTTCTCGATGCTGGTGCTCGCTGGCTCGCTGTGCTTGCTCGTAGAGCTTGCATTCCAGTTCTGCCGCATCAACGATAGGCGCCGCAAGCGCGAACGCCCCGAGTGGTTGGACTTGGACGACGAGACAGCCTCACCGCTTAATACCCAGGCCAGTGGCATTGGCGGCGCCTCCGCAGTTTCGGCACCGACCCCGATTGCCGCACCGCAGCAAACCCGTCCCGCGCAGGCTTCACAGCCAGCAATTCCCAACTCTCAGCCGGCACCGAACAATAACGCGAGCTTCTTCGACGATGTGTTGTAGCAACAGGTAGCCTTGGTGCTTATGACTTCCATGCACCTGGATACCTTTCGCGCAGAACTTAGCCACCCACTCGATGACTTCCAGGTGGAAGGTTGCCGTGCGGTTGAAGATGGCCACGGCGTGCTGGTCTGCGCGCCTACTGGCGCGGGTAAGACCATCGTCGGTGAGTTTGCAGTTTCCCTGGCGCTTTCGCGCGGCACTCGCTGTTTCTACACCACGCCGATTAAGGCGCTAAGCAATCAGAAATACCACGATCTCGTAGCTGCCCACGGCGAGGATGCTGTGGGGCTTCTGACTGGCGATGTCTCCATCAATTCCGGCGCGGAAATCTTGGTGATGACCACCGAAGTTCTACGCAACATGATCTACGCCGAGTCCGGAGCCTTGGAGCGGCTTAGCCACGTTGTCATGGACGAGATCCACTTCCTGGCCGATGCCTCTCGTGGTGCGGTCTGGGAAGAAGTCATCCTCAACCTTGATGAAAGCGTATCCATCATCGGTCTGTCAGCCACGGTTTCTAACTCGGAGGAGTTCGGTGAGTGGCTGTCTACCGTACGCGGAGACACCACCGTCATCGTCTCTGAGCACCGACCGGTTCCGCTCGACCAATGGATGATGATTGGCCGCAAGGTCTATCCGCTGTTCGAGCCAGAGACTGGGGGACAGGTAAACGCCGAACTGGCGCGCCGCATCCGACGTCTTGAAGCCGGCGATAGTGACGATGGCAAGACAGCTGGCAACGACCGTGCAGGTTTTCGCAGCCGCGCGCGCCACAAGGGTGGCGGACACGGCGGAGGCCGCGATAAGCGCGGCCGCTCTGGCAATGCCCGATCCCAAGACCGGTATCGTCCGCTCGGCAGGCCGGAAACCCTTCAGGTGCTCCAGGGAATGGACATGCTGCCGGCAATTACCTTCATCTTTTCCCGAGCTGGCTGCGACGGCGCACTCTATCAATGCCTGCGCAGCCGCATGGTGCTGACCACTCAGGAAGAGTCCGAGGAGATCAAGGCGATTATCGATGCCGGCGTAGAAGGCATTCCGGAAGAAGATCTCCAGGTGCTTGACTTCAAGCGTTGGCGCGAAGCGCTGTCGCGAGGATTTGCCGCCCACCACGCGGGCATGCTGCCGGCTTTCCGCCACATCGTTGAAGAGCTCTTCGTTAAAGGTCTCGTGCGCGCGGTATTCGCCACGGAAACCCTGGCGCTGGGCATCAACATGCCGGCCCGTACCGTGGTTCTAGAAAAACTGATCAAATTCAACGGCGAGGCGCACGTCGATCTCACTCCGGGCCAGTACACGCAGCTAACCGGCCGCGCGGGCCGTCGCGGCATCGACACCATCGGCAACGCGGTGGTGCAATGGGCACCAGCGATGGATCCGCACGCCGTCGCAGGTCTTGCCTCCACGCGTACCTACCCGCTCATCTCTACCTTTACGCCGGGCTACAACATGGCCATCAACCTGCTCGGCATGCTGGGCTTCGAGGAATCGCTGCGCCTGCTGGAAAAGTCCTTCGCACAGTTCCAGGCAGACGGCTCAGTGGTGGAGGAGACCCGCGAGGTAGAAAAGGCAGAGCACCGCGTACGCGAGCTGCGCAATCAGCTTGACGACGCCATCGATGCTCTAGCACCGCCGGCGCGTGACGGGGAGGATCCGGCTGAGGTGCTCATGGACTATATCCGTTTGCGCCGCAAGCTCACCGAAGAAGAAAAAGCCGCGCACGCGAACAACACCGCGCAACGCAACCAAGAAGTCGCGGTGGTGCTCGCCCGCCTGCAGGTCGGTGAAGTCATTGCTATCGCAGGCAAAAAGCGCCCAATCTTGGCCGTGGTGGTCACCCCGGCAAATCAGGCTGCCGATCCGCGCCCTTGGGTGACTACTGAAACCGGCTGGTCCGGCCGCATCGACGCCTCCGGGATCAACAACCCGCCGATTGTGGTCGGGCGCATGAAGCTGCCGCGCCCAGTGCAGAAGAATCCCCGTCGCAACACCAAGTTCGTGCAGGATTCCTTCAAGCGCAACCACTATGACCGCCCGAAGAAGATGCGCTTGGAGCCGCGCAACCGACCAAATAAAAAGGTCGGCCAGTTGCGCGACGCTATTCGCCAACACCCAGCGCATGCGTGGCCGGCCACGGACCGCGAGCAGCTCGCAGGCCTAGCTCAGAAGCTTGCCCGCCGTGAGCGTGACCTCGAGAAGGTCAACGCTCGTATCGAGCGCGCCACCGACACCTTGGGCAAGACCTTCAGCCGCATCGTAGACCTACTTTCAGAGATGGACTATGTGGAGTTCGAAGGCCTTGGCGCGGAACGTACCCCCGTCATCACCGACGAGGGCGAGCGCCTTGCACAAATCCACAGCGAATCCGACCTACTAGTCGCGCAGTGCCTCAAGCGCGGTATTTGGAACGAGTTGGATCCCGCGGAGCTCGCGGGCGTGGCTTCGCTGTGTGTCTTCGAAAACCGCAAGGAGATCCGCGGTGAGCCGGAGGCTGCAACGGAAGCGATGGCCGATGCGATGGAGGCAACCTATCGCATCTACACTGAGCTCATTGCAGACGAAGCGCGCCACAACCTGCCGCGCACTCGCGAGCCTGAGGCCGGTTTTGCGCTCGCCATCCACCAGTGGGCCGCGGGCGCACCGCTGGGCTACTGCATGGCAGCGGCCAACGAGGCCGGTGCGGAGCTTACTCCAGGTGATTTCGTGCGCTGGTGCCGCCAGGTGGTCGATATGCTCCAGCAGATTGCGAAGACGGGCTACGAGGAAGATATTCGCCGCAATGCCCGCAGGGCTATGGATGCGATCCAGCGCGGCGTTGTGGCAATCGGAGCTTAATCCAAAAAGGTAGGCTCGAGGGCATGTCTGATTCACAAATCGCTTTTCCCGTTTCGGTCTACGCGCAGCGTCTTAAGCATGCGCAAGAAGTCGCCGCAGAAAAGGGGATTGACCTCCTTATTCTCGGTACCGGCGCAGACTTTGCCTACCTCACCGGCTCGTGGGTTTCTTCCCACGAACGCCTGACCGCACTGGTCTTGTGCCCGGACGCCGCGCCTTTCATCGTTGCTCCTGCAACCGATATTGAGACGCTGAATGCTTCTCCTGTCGCGGAGCTGGGCATCGAACTGCGCGGCTGGCAAGATGGCGAAAATCCTTATGAGCTGGCCTGCGATTCCTTTGCACAGCAGCAGGAAGGCGCTGCGGGCACAGGGGACGAAGGGAACAAAGCGCCCACTGTTGCGCTAGGTGCCTCCCTGACCGCCGATCATGTGCTGCGCTTGCAGGATGGGCTGCGCGCCAATTCTTCTGCGCAACCGCAGTACGTACTGGCCACCTACGCATTGGCTGAGCTTTTCACCTGCAAGGACGACGCCGAGATCAAGGAACTGGCTAAGGCGGGCTCGGCTATCGACGCCGTGCATAACGCCGTGCCGGAGCTGCTTAAGCCTGGCCGCACCGAGGCCGACGTCGCCGCTGATCTGCGTGAGCTGATCCTGCGCGAGCATGTCGAGATCGACTTCATCATCGTTGGTTCTGGCCCGAATGGCGCGAACCCGCATTATGACTACGGCGACCGCGTGCTCACTGAAGGCGAGCCGGTGGTCGTCGACATCGGAGGAACCTTGCCTTCCGGTTACCACTCCGACACCACCCGCACGTACGTCGTCGGCGGCGACGTTACCGCGGCACCGCAAGACTTCCAGAAAGCTTATGCAGTACTAGAGCGTGCCCAGGCTGCCGGCCGCGCTGCAGCCAAGCCCGGTGCCACCGCGCAGGATGTGGACCGCGCCACCCGCTCCATCATCGAAGAGGCGGGCTATGGCGAGTACTACACCCACCGCACCGGTCATGGCATTGGACTTTCCACTCACGAGGAACCTTTCATCATGGAAGGCAACGAGCTTGTGCTGGAAGAAGGCATGGCCTTTTCCATTGAGCCGGGCATCTACATTCCGGGCAAATGGGGCATGCGCTTGGAGGACATCGTTTACACCACTGCGGATGGTTACGAGTCCCTGAACAAGGCTCCGCGGGAGCTGCGCTAGATGGCAGGGGTTTTGATCTTGGGCGGTCGCAGCGACATCGCCGGCGAGATTGCGCTGCGCCTTGCGCCGGGAAATGAACTGGTGCTGGCCGCCCGTGGCCTGCAAGGCCTTGACGAGCGCGTCGCCACGCTTCGCGCCGCGGGTGCCACCGAAGTACATACGCTAGATTTCGACGCCACCCAGGTAGAAAAGCATCGCGACCTCGTACACGCGGCGCAGCGCTGCCTTGGCGAGGGCGAAGAACTCAAAACGGCGGTAGTCGCGTTCGGCATCTTGGGCGAGCAAGAACGCGCGGAGCATGACGAAGCACACGCATTCGATATCGCACTGGTGGACTATGCCGCTCAGGTGTCCATGCTTACGGTCTTAGCTGATGAGATGAAGTCCGGACACATCGTCGCTTTTTCTTCGATTGCCGGATGGCGCGCGCGCCGCGCAAACTATGTTTATGGTTCCACCAAGGCTGGTCTAGACGCCTTTTGCCAGGGACTGGCAGATCGCTTGCACGGTGGTCCGCTCGCGCTAATCACTGCTCGCCCCGGCTTCGTGATTGGCTCCATGACCACTGGTATGAAGCAGGCACCGTTATCAGTGACTCCCGACGTCGTGGCAGACGCCGTCGTGGATTCCATCACGGCAGATGAAGGCCGCATGCCCCGCAGCCGCACGCTTTGGATTCCTCGCGCTCTGCAGGCTCTGGCATGGGTCATGCGGCTTGTACCACGTCCTATCTGGCGGCATATGCCGCGTTAGACGCAGCGTTAAGAATTCGCTGCCGAGTTTAGCTTGTAGCCAAGCTACACTGCGTGGCCAATAGGCGCGCTTAAAAGCTGTAGAGATGCGGCGAATTGATGTCGAAGATGAACCCGCGTGGCGCAAGAACGCGCAGGACCACTTCGGCATCGCCTTCCGCGATGTCGTGGAAGATAAGTCCCTGCCACGGGGTGACGGTAATCGGGACATCGAGACGACCAATCAGATCCGCAAACTCTGCCGGAATGATTCCTTTGTGTAGACCCGCGCCAAGGTCCACGATGCCTTCTCGAGTATGCTCAGCCAGCCAACCGATTGGCAGCGCCGGGCGCTCGCCTTCAAAAGCCCCACGGTCGTGTTGGGCCTCGCCGGAGCCATGTGCCGCGGTAGCTGAAAGGGTATCGCTTTCTTCCAGCGCCTGGACTAGGGCTGGCACTAGCTCCTCGATGCTAAAAACATCTTTATCTAGTGCGCCGCCTTTAATCAGGCGCGCGCGATTATCGCCCTCCAGCATCGCACCAAAGTCCAGCCCCTCATGCAGGATGTCGCCGTAGCCGCCGTCGACGCCGAGGCGCAGGTTTGCCGCAACATCCAAGCTTTCTACTACTGCTGCGATATCGCGTGCTACGGCACGAGCAGCGGCAGATAGAGGAGAGGCCAGCACCGGCTGAGTACCTGCCAGTAAACCCGGGGCGCTAACGCGCGCCAACAGCTCTTGCTGATCATGCACGCCGCGTAGCTCCAGTGCGGCGCCTTCTGCCAAGTACACATTCCCATCGGCCAAATCTTCAGCCAGGGCTGCAATCTCTACCCAGTCGGCCGCGGTGGTCGAGCCTGCGACCGGAACAAAGCGTGCGATGGTGCCGAAGGTGGCGTCGTCAAGCAGCAGCGGCGCGCCATGAGGAGCGCCCTGCGGTGATTCTTGGGGCGGGGTGTGGGGCAAATCAGTCATGGCTGCGATCTTAACTTTGCTCGCCCCACCGCCAATATTCGCGTCTGCCAAGGGGTGTTGGCCGCACCCGGGAAGTTTGCAGATAGGTAGGGTAGAAGCCATGCCTTTTGTTCTGTTTATCGCCTATGTTTTGCTCGAGTCCGTCGCCTTTTGGGCCGTGGCTAAATGGCTAGGCATCTTGGGCGCGGTGCTGGCGCTTTTTATCACCATGTTCTTCGGCATGACCATTGCCGCATGGGAAGTTCGCCGCATCATGCGTCGTCAGGTGGTCCGCGGCGAAGATGGCATCTATTACATGGACGGCAAGCAGGCGGGAAAGACCGCAGGCAACGTGGGACTCACGCTGGCAGGTGGCATGCTCTTATCGATGCCAGGCTTTGTGTCCACCATTGTGGGGGCGTTGCTGATCTTCGCACCTACCCGTTCCCTGGCGCGCACTATCCTCGCAGCGTCGATGGTGCGCAAGATTGAGCACATGGGTACCCGCATCTTCGAAGCTAGCCCCATGGCACAGCACCACGATTCTTATGGCAGCTTCGGCGGATTCGATGGCTTCAAGACAAACAATGGCTCTAACGCGCGGAATCCTTTCCAGGAGGGCTCGGCAGAGGTCCTTGACGAGGAAGAGATCCGCAAGTGGAGCGAGAATCTCAGTCCGGATGATTTCACAGGCGGTGGATCTGGTTCTGCGGGGGATTCCGCGAAGTAATGAAGCACCTTTTAATCCGCCTGACGCTAGCCTGCCTGTCGGGCGGTCTTACTTTTCTAGCCGTCCAGCCACTCAGCTGGTGGCCGATGGGAATCCTAGGCATTGCGTTGCTCTATGGCGTGCTCACGCCGTGGGGGAGTAATGCCCCTACTTTGCGCGCCGGCGCCGGTTTCGCGTTTGCACATGGATTCGTGCTCTACCTGCTCACGCTGCCATGGATCGGCGAATTGGTGGGCAATTTTCCCTACGTCGCCTTGGCGTTTTGGTTAGCACTATACAGCCTGCTGCTGGGCATGGGCGGCACCGCATTAGCGCGACATAAAACGGGGTTTATCTTCTTTGCGTTCTTCTACGTCGCCGTTGAGATGCTGCGTTCGAGCGTTCCCTTCGGCGGTTTTTCCTGGGTGCGTCTGGCTTGGGGGCAGATCGACGGGCCGCTTGCGAACCTCGCACCGCTAGGCGGGCCTGCGCTTATCACCTTCGCCACGGTGCTAATGGCGTCCGGCCTCGTAGGGATGATTCGATCTCGCGGTAAGTTGCGTGCGGGGGCTGCCGCTGCTGTCATCCTTCCGCTTATCGTTGGGTTCGCTGCAGGCAGTCTTGTTAATCGCCCAAGCAAAACAGTAGGTGAGGTCAACGTTGCAGCGATCCAGGGCAACGTTCCGCGCATGGGGCTGGACTTTGCCGCGCAGCGCCGTGCGGTGTTGGAAAACCACGTGCGGGTAACCAAAGAGGCCGCCGCGGCAGGCAAGCCGGTGGACATGGTTGTTTGGCCGGAGAATTCTTCCGACGTAAACCCATTTGAGGACGCCCAAGCTAGCGCGCTTATCGACGCCGCGGTGCGCGCCATCAAGGCCCCCATTCTCGTGGGCACGCTGACCGAGGACGCAGTGGGTTCACGCAATACCATGCAGGTTTTTAAGGCGGATGGGGAAGTAGGAGAGCACCACTACAAAAAGTATCTGCAGCCTTTCGGCGAGACCATGCCGATGCGTTCTTTCTTCCGCAAGATCACCGACTTGGTGGATTTGGCCGGTGATTTCAAAGCCGGCGATGGCCCCGGCGTGGTCCACATGAACAATGTGTTGGTTGGGGTGGCTACCTGTTACGAGGTTTCTTTCGACCAAGCCTTCCGCAGCTCGATTCGCAATGGGGCGCAGATTCTTACGACGCCGACGAATAACGCCACCTTCGGATACTCCGACATGACCTATCAGCAGTTGGCCATGAGCCGCCTGCGCGCCATGGAGACCGACCGCGCGGTTGTGGTGGCGGCGACCTCCGGCGTCTCCGCCATCGTCGCCCCAGATGGCACGGTGAGCCAGCAGAGCGAAATTTTTGAACCCAAGTATCTGATTGAGACGCTTCCGCTGCGCGAGGGTACGACGATCGCTGTAAGGTTTGGTTCGCTCCTGCAATGGCTGATGGTTATCATTGGTACAGTCAGCGCGTTGTGGGCTCTTCGCTCATTGCGGAAGAAACCTTGTTTAAGCGCGCCACACAGAAACTCTGCCGTCTTAGCGGCAGCAAACAAAGAGGAGCTTTAAAAAACGTGAGCAACACCCACGCTTCCACCTTGGTTATCATCCCGACTTATAACGAGATCGAAAACCTTCCGCTAATCACCGGACGCGTCCGCAAGGCAACGCCAGAGGTCAACATCCTCATCGTTGACGATAATTCTCCCGACGGCACCGGTGAAGCAGCAGATAAGCTCGCAGCTGAAGACGAAAAGCTGCACGTCTTACACCGTGAGGGGAAAGGTGGCCTGCTGGGTGCCTATATCGCCGGCTTTAAGTGGGGTCTAGAGCGCGACTACCAGGTTCTCTGTGAGATGGACGCTGACGGCTCTCACGCACCGGAGCAACTGCACCTGCTGCTCTCTGAGATCGACAAGGGCGCTGATCTGGTAATCGGCTCCCGCTACATCCCAGGCGGCGAGACCGTCAACTGGCCGGCTTCCCGCGAGTACCTGTCTCGCCTGGGCAATATCTACATCTCAGTGGCTCTGGGCGCAGGCCTGTCCGATATGACTGCAGGCTACCGCGCATTCAGCCGCGAGCTGCTCGAGTCCATCGACTTCGAAGACTTGTCTAAGGCTGGCTACATCTTCCAGGTAGATCTTGCTTTCCGCGCCGTCAAGGATGGCTGGGATGTACGCGAGGTGCCAATCACCTTCACCGAGCGCGAGTACGGCGAGTCTAAGCTTGACGGCTCCTTCGTTAAGGATTCACTGATGGAGGTAACCAAGTGGGGCATCGCGCATCGCTCTGAGCAGGTAAAGGATTTCGCCGGTGAGGTAGGAAACATCGCATCCTACACCTACCGCCACAGCAACATCCCGGGCTTGGGCGCCAAGGTCAAGGAAGGCTTTGCCTGGACCGGTGACTTCGCAGACGAGGTCAAGGCTCTGCTCAAGCACCAGTTCGGCAACTCCAAGTAGTACACCAAGTACTTCGTCGGGCTAAGCCCGCAAAAGCGGCCTGTGAGCTTCTCCTTTATCACTTAGATTTAACATCTAGGAGAGCTGACAGGCCGCTTTCTTAATCTTATTTAGCTGCGTTCATCCGCTGCGGAAGGCCGCACTAGCCCTGGTTCTCCTGCTGTTCCTTGAGCAGGCGAGCGGCAGAACGACGGCGGGAGCGCAGGTTCTCAATGCGCTCGCTGAGAAGCTCATCCAGCTCCTCAATGGAGCGGCGTTCACGCAGCATATCCCAGTGGGTGCGTGGCGGCTTAGCTGGCTTGGACTCAACGCCTTCGCCCTCAATCAGGGTGCCAAGCTTACCGTTCTTGCACATCCACTCCTCAGGAATTTCCGCATCATCTGCGAAAGGAACTTCGTAGATGTCACCGTCTTCGGTACGGTACTTGACCATCTGGCGTGGTGCGAGATCGTGGTCACGGTCCGTCTCGTAGCTGACGGCGCCCATGCGGCTACCACGGAGTACGCGATCTGCCATGCAACATCATCCTTTTCATAAAGTGTGCTTGGAAGGGTAGACATACATCACCCAAGAAACTAACAGTATAACGAAGTGCTCCGCGGGTTTGTTCCCACCCCGGGATAAATGGACTAAGGTGTATCAGGTGATCCGTCAAGCTACCCGCGACCGCGCCCAAGCCACATGCCAATGGTGCGGCAAGGAGATCCCGCAAGGAGGGCGCGGACGCCCTCGTAAATTCTGCAGCCCATCTTGCAAACAACGAGCATACGAGCAGCGCAACAACGTCTCTGGAACCTCGATTCCGAAAGACGCTGTCATCATGACGCCCGAACGCGCTGACGCGCTTCGCGACGGCCTGTTTGAGCTGCGTTGCTCCGCAGAGGACATCGGGATTGCCGCACAGGAAGGCGCGGACACTAAAGAGCTTCAACAGCTGTGCACGGAGCTTGTCACTCTGGCACGCCGGCTCGAGGAATTGAGGTAAGGACAAATGCAGAAACTTCTACGTAACCGCAAGCTGGTCATCTCCATTTTCGTGGTGCTGATCCTCATTGCAACCTTGGTGGCGCTTGGCCCGCTGTTTTACTCGATCTACATGGGTCGTGGTGTAGAGACCAAGCCTGTCGACGCCGCACATACCAAGCCAGCAAGCACTGAACTAGACGGCAATTGGCACGTTATTGCTGGTACGCCGCATAATTTCACCTCAGTTGGCTTCAGCATCGACGAAATCCTACCTGCTGAGAAAACCCGCACCTCGGGTTCCACCAAGGAAGTTGAAGGTCAGGCAGTAATCAAGGACCAAAAGGTTGAAGAAGGCACAATCGTTGTCGATATGACCAACCTGACCACGGATAAGAAGGTCCGCGACCAGAATATGAAGGACAAGCTCTTCATCACGCGCGAGTACCCGGAGGCCAGCTTCAAGCTGACGGAGCCCGCTGACTTGTCGAACGTTCCTGAGGACGGCTCGGTGGCCAAGGTGACGCTGACAGGCGAGCTTACTATTAAGGACAAGACGAAGAAGGTTAGTGAAGACTTTGACGTTGTCCGTGACGACAAGACGATTGTCCTGGGCGGCAACATTCCAGTGAACCGACTGGATTATGGAATTGAGACACCAGAACTAATCGCCGCAAAGATCGCCGAAGAAGGCGAAGTTAATATCCGCGTAACGCTCGAGAAGTAGAAAATCAGATAGTGATGAACTCCAAGCATCTGATTCCGATCATCTGGTTCAGGCTCGTCGTACTGATTGACTTTGGCATATTCGTCGGCATCCAACAGATGTGGTTGTTGCTCGGCGTTGCAGTCTTATTGGGATGTCTGACGGGGTTCCAATTGTTTAACGCATACAAACGCCAGTAACGGAAACACCACCGCTTAAAGTCACAGTTACTTTAAACGGTGGTGTAAGTGTATGCCGGCCAACCGCGAAAATGGCGGGCGATCCTGTTTATCCATATCGATAAATGTCCGATAATGTACATTATGTCATTTCAGACAGGGCTGGCCAATCTCCCATCTAACCGGCAGGCACAGAAACCTCGTCTGCCTCCCTCCGTGCACTAGAGTCAGACTCACCGACAGTCTCGGCATCACCTCCGGGTCCGCTTTCTCCCGGCAAAGGCTTGCGGCGAACCAGCGCCGCGAACACGGCGCCAGTAATGTTCGCCCACACCGCAGCAACGACGCCAGGCAACGCAGCCTCCGGCGTAAAGAACTGAAGCGCTAATGCTGACGCCAGACCCCGTGGTCATCCAAGGGCTATAAAGAGGGTTTTGCCTACCAAGCCACCAAGATCGTGCGCGATCTATGGCAGTGGTCCGACGAAGGCGCGCTGCCGATCATTGTCGATGCCGCCAGCTGCACTCATGGCTTGCTCGACAACGTGCCAGAGGCGCTTGCCGACGCCGAGCTAAAACTGTGGGATCAGCTGCGCATCATGGATGTTGTGGAATGGCTGCGCGATGAAGTGGCCCCTCACCTGCCGATCGTGCACTCTATGGGCAAGATCGCAGTCCATCCGACGTGTTCTACCCACCACATGGGTATCAGCGATGACCTCGTTGCTCTGGCCGGACTCTGCGGCGAAGCCAAGGTGCCAGAGGGCGCCATGTGTTGCGGCTCCGCTGGTGACCGCGTCATGCTGCACCCGGAGCTGGTGGAATCTGCCACCCGCGAGGAGCGAACCAGCCTGGAGGCGGAAGACTTCGATGCCTTCGTCTCCGACAACCGCACCTGTGAGATGGGCCTAGAGATGATCTCCGGCAAGGCCTACGACTCAATCGCGGTACTGCTCGAACGGGCTTCGCGCCCAGTGGTCACGCCTTAACGGCGGCCACCACGGTGGCGGTGGGTGGCCGTGAGTTGCACGGCATCCACCTGGCCGAGCTCCAGCAAAGCCTGGCGCAGCGCAAACTGGAAAGTCCACAGGCGGCGGAACACAGGATCGAAACCTGCCGCCGCGGCTTCGCGTAGATGACCATCGAAGTAGCTGCGCTGCTCGCGTAGCGATTCCACGTAGTGACCGCCCACGTGCGTCTGCGCGACGATGCGCAGATTCGAGTTGCGGTCGAAGAGCTTGTGCGTTTCCTCGAGCGTTGGGTAATCCAGACCGGGCCAGACATAGGCGCGCAGCACCTGTAACGCCGAACGGGCAGCCGGGGTCATCGTCTCGGTAGCGAAAGTCGAGGTGAGCGCGACCCTACCCTCTGGGATCAGAGAGCGATCCAGCATCCCCACGAAGCGCTTACGCTCTGCGGGCGTAAGCAGCTCTAGCTTTTCCACGCTGACGATCGCGTCGTAGCGACCACGCCATTGTTTCGGATGCGGCACGGTGTCATCGATCTGCTGAATCTGTACCGAATCTGCCGCGCCCTCGAGCACTAGGGTTTCGTTGAAGTCCTCGACTTGCTCGGCGTCGGCAGTCAGCACGTCCACCGTCGCCCGCCTGTTGACTGCTTCGACAGCCACATTCATTCCGGCTGCGGGATAAACCAGCAGATGAGTGCCGGCGCCGGTGCACGTGGCGTCGAGAAGCCATTGCGCAGCACGCTTTTGGCCATCCTTTAGGTCGGTGCGGTCCACCGCAGTCGGCTCACTAACGTGAGTGACGTCAACGAAGTGCTCCTTAGGTTCCTTGCGGCCAGCCTGTGGACTAAAGCTAGGCACAGCCTCCCGGACCGTCGTCGGAACGCCGCTGGCAAAGATGCCGCCCGAATGGGTATAGCCATCACCGGCATAAAGACGCACCAATTCCACGGGTAGCTCACCCGGGGTGGAATGCTCGACCTCGAGCTCGCGCGCCTTCGGGCGATAATTCGCACGCAGCAGTCCACGCAAAACCTTGACCAGCTTGTCAGAGTCAGCGGTGGTCCACTCGCCCGCCAGATAAGACTCCGCGAATCCAAGCCAGCCGGTGGCTGCGATGCGAATGAAGAGGGCGTCGTGCAACACGGAAAGGTCTGGTCCGCCCTCTGCCTTAGATTCAGGGTCCAGATCCAACTCCGCGAGATCACAGGCCTTGGCGAATTCCGCCTCCGCACGCCGGGCTTTAAAACGTGCAAAGCTCACCGCCGGAAGCGTCGCTACGCTCGGCCACTGATTGGCATCGATGGTGGCTAGATGTGGAAAATCACCCATTGGTCCGGTTATCTCCTTGGCAAACGTCTACGTGCACAAAGGCTTCCAATTAACCCTAGTGTGAAAAGCCCACCTAGATGCGCCGCCATGCCGAAGAAGAAGCTGTTTAACCTACATAAAGTATGCATGTACGGTGACTAGGGTTTAGACTGATTCGGTACAAAATTTTTCGCTTTCTTAGGAAGGTATCTCCCCACTATGGCTGAAACCCCTTACCGCCCTGCAGGCGGACGCCACCATGTAGTCGTCATCGGCGCCGGCTTCGGCGGCCTCAATGCAGTTCAGCAGCTGAAGAACGCTGACGTTGAGATCACCCTGATTGATAAGAAGAACCATCACCTTTTCCAGCCGATGCTGTACCAGGTAGCCACCGGCATGATTTCCGCCGGCGAGATTGCTCCTTCCACCCGTCAGCTTCTGCGCAACCAGGCCAACGCTCACTTCGTCAACGGCGAAGTCACCGACATCAATCTGGAAGGCCAGACCGTTACCGCTGAGCTTGAGGGCTTCCAGCGTACCTTCGCCTACGATTCCCTCGTCGTCGCCGCTGGCGCTGGGCAGTCCTACTTCGGCAACGATCACTTCGCTGAGTTCGCTCCGGGTATGAAGACCCTGGATGACGCACTGGAGCTGCGTTCCCGAATCGTCTCCGCCTTCGAAAAGGCCGAGTTCGTTGACGACCCAGCTGAGCGCGAGCGTCTCCTGACCTTCGTCATCGTCGGCGCCGGCCCAACTGGTGTTGAGTTGACCGGCCAGATCGCCGAGCTGGCTAACCGCACTCTGCGTGACCAGTACTCCAACTACGGCACCACCAGCGCCAAGATCTACCTGCTTGATGGCGCACCGCAGGTTCTTCCGCCATTCGGCAAGCGCTTGGGCCGCAAGGCGCAGCGCACCCTGGAACGTCTCGGCGTCGATGTGCGTCTGAACGCCATGGTCACCGACGTCACCGAGGACGCCGTCACTTACAAGAACATGAAAAACGACGAAGTCGTCACCATTGAGGGCGCAACCAAGATTTGGTCCGCTGGTGTGGCCGCTTCCCCACTGGGCAAGATGGTTGCTGACCAGGCAGGCGTCGAAGCAGACCGCGCTGGCCGTGTCTCCGTCAACGATGATCTGACCGTGGGCCAGCACTCCAACGTCTACATGGTCGGCGACATGATCTCCCTGAACCGCCTGCCTGGCGTGGCGCAGGTTGCGATCCAGGGTGGCGCACACGTGGCCAAGCTCATCAAGGCAAAGGTCGACGAGGAGTCCACCGCCAACGAGCGCGAGGCATTCGAGTACTTCGACAAGGGCTCCATGGCCGTCATCTCCCGCTTCAACGCGGTTGTGAAGATGGGCAAGACCGAGTTCGACGGCTTCCCGGCTTGGGTTTCCTGGATGGGACTGCACATCATGTACGTCCTTGGCTTCCGCAACCGCACCACCGTCGCGGTGAACTGGATCCAGAACATGATCTCCCGCGACCGCGGCAACCTCGAAATCACCGAGCAGCAGCGCATCGCTCGCAACTTCATCAACAAGAACAAGTAAGCCCAAATAAGCCACTGTTCTAGCAGTTGCAGCTATCCCCCGCACAACCACCAAACCACCTGGTGTGCGGGGGATTTTGTGTCCTTGATCTCGTTTCTGCGCAACCACACCCGAAGACGCGTGACGGGTGGTTGTATAAGAAATGTATCTACCCCTTCTCTCCTTACAAGGACGGTTCTCTATGCCTACTTCCTTGCTCAACATGGTCCCGCAGATTCTGGCCGGCCTTCTCACTCTCATCCTGACTCTCGTCGGCATTTTCACCGGCGGTTCAGTGGGCTCCAGCTCCAATGCACCGCAGCCAGGCGATACCTCGGTTACGAGCCCTAGCAACGGAAACTTCGACGTGGCAGCGGATCAAACCCGCGTCTTCAACGAACTCAACAAGTACCGCGCACAGTATGGTTTGACGGCGGTAAAGCGCTCCACCACGATGGATCAGCGCGCTCAGGATTGGGCAAACTATCTTGCTGAGACCGGCCAGTTCTACCACGACCCCAAGTTCAATGAACGCGAAAACATTGCGATCATCATGACCAATGATGTGTCCGAAGCCGTCTGGAACAGCTGGCACAATTCCAGCGGCCACCGCGCCAACATGCGCGCTGACGATGCCAAGTACGCAGGCCATGGCGTAGCTATCATGAAGAGCGGCAAATTCAAGGGCCAGAAAGTCATTGTTCAAAAGATCTCTGACGTTGCAGTACCGAATACTAGGGCATAGTCCGCATTAGGTTGATGCATTGTCCAGCTCCCACAACGCCGTGGGAGCTGGACTCTTCTTTTGTCGATGCATCTGAACTCCGCAACATTGCGTGATAATAGACGGGGCCTCCAACGCACTACCTGCCGATAAACTAGGCAAACCGCCTTCGTGCACTCCCAGTCTTTGTTAATCTCACTTCTACAACAAGGGGTGCCGCAGGCCTGCGGCTGAGATTAGACCCTTAGAACCTGCACTTAGTTAGCACTAGCGAAGGGATAGTTGTGAAGAATTCTCATCCACGGGGTAGTTTGCCGCGCGTATTGACCATTGCGGGCACCGATCCGACAGGCGGCGCCGGCGTCCAAGCGGACTTGAAGGCGTTTATGGCTGCGGGTGCTTATGGCATGTCCGTGGTAACGGCGCTGGTGGCGCAAAATACGCAGGGCGTGCGCTCGGTGCACACGCCGCCGCTGGAGTTCCTACAGGCCCAGTTGGACGCAGTGCTTGACGACGTCACGGTTGACGCCGTCAAGATCGGCATGCTCGGCAATGCAGATATCACCGCCTCCGTGGAAAAGTTTCTAGACCAGCTAGCACCTTCCACGCCGGTTGTTCTCGACCCAGTCATGGTCGCAACGAGTGGCGATCGCCTCTTGGACGAGCAAGCTGAGGCCGCAGTGCGGCAGCTGTGCAGCAAGGCCACCGTGATTACGCCGAACTTGAAGGAGCTCGCGGTGCTCACAGATACTCCGCAGGCCCAGACCTTCGAGGAGGCTACGGTCATCGCCCAGCGCTGGGCTGCTGATACCGGCACTGCCGTCATCGTCAAAGGCGGCCACCTGCCATCCGGCGATGCAGGAAACGCTGCTGTAAGCGCGGACGGCGTCTTAGTGCAGGTATCGAGCCCGCGCGTAGAGACCAAGAACACCCACGGCACCGGCTGCTCACTGTCTTCGGCACTGGCAGCACGATTGGGCGCCGGCGAAGATCTAGCAGAGGCTCTGGAATGGTCCACCACCTGGCTGCACGAGGCGATTGCCAATGCGGATGCCCTAAACGTAGGAAAAGGCCACGGCCCGGTGGACCATGGCCATATGCTGCGACGCCTCGCAGGGCTTTCATAGCAGCTCGTATCAGCTACTCAAGCGCGTTTAGAGAAGGTCAGCGCCCGGGCGCGTGAGAACCGCCACCAGGAAGGTGGAGCTTTCCTTGAAGACCTTCATATCCCACGAGGAGAAAAGGAAATCAACGCGGAAGCCCACCTCCTTAGCTAAGGTCAGGAAGTCATCGAATGCCCAGCCGCGGCCCTCACCAAAACCGACGACAAAACGGCCGTCGGAATGCAGCGAGTTGTAGATATTGCGCAGGGCTGCCTCACGGCCATCTACTGCCAGGAAGGTCATGACGTTACCTGCAGATACCGCTAGGTCGAAATCGCCTTCGGGAATCTCGTCTTCAGACAAGTCGCCGACTACCCACTGGCCATCCGGAAAGTCATGCTCGGCATGCGAAATCAGGATCGGGTCCACGTCGACGCCCACCACCGTGTGGCCGCGGCCCACCAACTCGCCGCCTAGGCGGCCCGTGCCACAGCCGGCGTCGAGGATGCGAGAGCCACGTTCCACCATGGCGTCGGCAAGCCGTGCTTCACCATGGATGTCTTTGCCCTGCGCAGCAAGCATCTTCCATTTGCGTGCGAAATTCTCCGAGTGCGCGGGGTTAGCTGCGGTTACTTCTTTCCAGGTAGGCATGAAAACTAGTATATGCCCTAAGCAGTGTAGGATTTAGCCGCTAAGTAAAACTGCCTGCCGAACCTGTTTTGGCGCGCAAACGTTATAGAAGTGAAGGAGGCTGAAACGATGCCGTCTGTCCCGTCGCCCTTTAGGCCACGCAAGAGAAACGATCCTCCCAGTTCCTCCCGCACCTTCTCCGTTCCAGCTGAGCGCGCGATAGAACACTGCCGTGTCTTCGTCGACGGCGAGGCACTACCGGGCGAGTTCACCCCTCACTCCGCACTCCGGACCGTCGAGGAATATGGCCGCGGATTCGTTTGGGTGGGTCTGCATGAGCCTTATGAATCCCAGATGACGAAGGTCGCTTCCGAGTTCGGTATTCACGAGCTGATTGTGGAAGACGCCGTTCAGGCGCACCAGCGTCCCAAGCTGGAGCGCTATGATGACCAGCTCTTCGTCGTCGCACGCTCGGTTAACTACCGCGACCACGATGAGGTTGCCGATAAGCGCCAGATCATCTCCACTGGTGAGGTCCAGATGATTTTGGGCAACAACTTCATCATTACGGTGCGCCACTCGGCTAAGCTGCCCAATCTCGCCTACACCGTGCAGGACGAGCAGGACTTGGTTGAGCTCGGCCCGGTAGCCATGGCCTGGAAGATTCTGGATATGTTGGTGGACCGCTACTCCGAGATCGTTCGCCTCATCGCAATAGAGATCGATGAGATCGAGGAAGAGGTCTTTACCCCACAGACCAAGTTCAACATCGACAGGATCTACATGTTTAAGCGTGAGATCTTGGAGATGAAGCACGCCATTGACCCGCTTTCGGTAGCGCTAAAGGCCATGACCAATGACCACAAGGATCTCATCTCCAAGCAGATCCGTTCCTACCTGCGCGACGTCAACGACCACGAGCTTGTGGTCAAGGACCAGGTTGCGGGCTTCGACGAGCGCTTAACCTCGCTTATCGACGCCTCCGTTGCCAAGGTGACCATGCAGCAAAACAGCGACATGCGTACCATCTCCGCGGTGGTCGGCATGTGGGCTGCCCCTACCCTGGTCGCCGGCATCTACGGCATGAATTTCGATGTCATGCCGGAACTGCACTGGGGCGGCGGCTACTTCATGGCGCTAGGCGTCATGGTGCTCGTGGTCGCGGTCATGTGGTGGTGGTTCCGCCGCAACCACTGGCTCTAGGGCTGAAACAAACGCCCTAGGGAGTACACAGCATTCCCTAGGGTCCGCAGCACTATGGGTTGACCATCGTGCGCAGGTTCGTGCGCGCAATGAGTTTGCCGGCTTGGCGCATCTCAATGCACCAGATGTGGGTGCGCCGACCCAGCTGTACTGGTGTTGCCACGGCTTCCAGAATTCCGTCAGACACTGAGCGGATGAAGTCAGTGTTGTTGTTGATTCCAACGACCGGTGCAGCCGCTGCAACGAAGGATGCAATGGAGCCCACGGATTCCGCGATGGAGCAATAAAGGCCGCCGTTGGCAACGCCCCACGGCTGGTGGTGCTCAGGCTTGACCTCAAGCTGGGCACGTACTTCGTCCTTCGAGACAAAAGTAAAGTCCAGGCCGAGCAGCTCGCCAAAGCCGTGGTTGTGGGCGTTGAAAATCGCGAGTTCCTCGGCGGAAAGCGGGCGTTCTTGGACGGTGGCGACCATTTTCGCCATGAGTTCAAACTTGTCTGGGTTTTCTTGGCTCATGCCATGACAGAGTAGCTGCAAACTCTGACGTAGGATAGAGCCCATGACTGAAAAGACTGAACTCGCCCACATCGGCGTTGTCGGCTTGGCTGTTATGGGCTCCAACCTGGCCCGCAACTTTGCCCACAACGGCAACACCGTAGCCGTCTACAATCGCAGCCCGGAAAAGACCCACAAGCTCATTGAAGCGTACGGTTCTGAAGGCAACTTTATCCCTTCCGAGACCATCGAGGACTTCGTCGCTTCTCTCGAGCGCCCACGCAAGGCCATCATCATGGTTCAGGCGGGCAAGGCTACCGATGCAGTCATCGACCAGCTCGCAGAAGCGATGGATGAAGGCGACATCATCATTGACGGCGGCAACGCCCTCTACACGGACACCATGCGCCGTGAGAAGGAAGTAGCTGCCAAGGGCAAGCACTTCGTCGGTGCGGGCATCTCCGGCGGCGAAGAGGGCGCGCTCAACGGTCCTTCCATTATGCCGGGTGGTCCGGCTGAATCTTGGGAGACTCTGGGCCCAATTCTCGAGTCCATCGCCGCTGAAGTCGACGGCACCCCGTGCGTTACCCACATCGGCCCGGATGGTGCTGGCCACTTCGTCAAGATGGTCCACAACGGCATCGAGTACGCCGACATGCAAGTCATCGGCGAGGCATACCAGCTGCTGCGCTACGGCGCGGGCTTGGAGCCGGCAGAAATCGCTGAGGTCTTCAAGGAATGGAACTCCGGCGACCTCGATTCCTACCTGATTGAGATCACCGCTGAGGTGCTCGCACAGAACGATCCAGAAACGGGCAAGCCGCTTGTCGACGTCATCCTGGACGCCGCCGGCCAAAAGGGCACTGGCCGCTGGACCGCCATCAACGGCCTAGAGCTCGGCGTACCAGTCACCGCCATCGCAGAGGCAGTCTTCGCCCGCGCACTGTCTTCTTCTGCTACTCAGCGCGCAGCTGCGCAAGACGGTGAGCTGCCGGCCGGCCTCATCTCCTCGGATGTCGACAAGCAGGCGTTCATCGAGGACGTACGCCGTGCCCTGTATGCCTCCAAGCTCATCGCGTACTCGCAGGGCTTCGATGAGATCAAGGCTGGCTCCGAGCAGTTCGGTTGGGACGTTGACCCGCGCGATCTTGCCACCATCTGGCGCGGCGGCTGCATCATCCGCGCGAAGTTCCTGGATCGCATCCGCGAGGCTTATGACACCAACCCGCAGCTGCCTGCTCTCATCCTCGACCCATACTTCAAGGGCGAGCTCGCCGAACTCATCGCTCCGTGGCGTCGCGTTGTCGTTGCCGCAACCCAGATGGGTCTGCCGGTGCCGGTATTCGCCTCTTCCCTGTCCTACTACGACAGCCTACGCGCTGAGCGTCTGCCGGCTGCGCTGATTCAGGGTCAGCGTGACTTCTTCGGTGCGCACACCTTCAAGCGCGTGGACAAGGAAGGCACCTTCCACATCGAGTGGTCCGGCGACCGCAGCCTGACTGAGATGTAAAAAGGCTTTTTCAGCCTTCTTTCAAAGCGCTAGGTTCTCTTCTTCAGCGGAGGATGCCTAGCGCTTTTGCTTTGCCTGGATTGCGGTCTAAGAAGCGTTGGCCACTAAGATTTAAGGCAATGACTACTTTCGCCGAACTCGGCTTACCGCAAGAAATCGTGCGTGTCCTCAACAAGCAGGGCATCACCGAACCTTTTCCCATCCAGCAGGCGGCTATCCCCGATGCGCTCGCTGGCAAAGATGTCTTGGGCCGCGGTCCTACAGGCTCAGGCAAGACCTTCACCTTTGGTCTGCCGATGCTCGCGCGCCTGGCTCAATCCGGCGCCTCGAAGCCTGCCCGGCCACGCGGCTTAGTGCTCGCGCCCACCCGCGAGCTTGCCACCCAGATCCACGAGCGCCTCAACGACCCAGCTAATGCCTTGGGCCTGCGCGTGCTTTCCGTGGTCGGCGGCGTGAACATCAATCATCACATCCGTTCGCTGGCTCGTCCGGTGGACCTGCTGGTGGCCACGCCGGGCCGTGCACAGGACCTCATCAACCAGGGCAAGCTCTCCTTGGAGGACGTCTCCATCACAGCGCTCGATGAGGCTGACCACATGGCGGACATGGGCTTCCTACCGCAGGTACGCAAGCTTTTAAAGCTCACGCCTGCCGACGGCCAGCGCTTGCTGTTTTCTGCCACGCTGGACGGAGACGTGGACAAGCTGGTGCGCCAGTTCATGCACTCCCCAGTAACACACTCCACTGCGCCTGTTGAGGCTGCCGTGGACACGATGGAACACCACCTCGTATTCGTGGGCGACCGCGACGCGCGAAACGACGTCGTCGTGCGAATCGCCGCACGTGAGGGCAAGACGATCATGTTCATGCGCACCAAGCATGGCGTCGACCGCCAAGCCAAGAAGCTGCGCCGTGTGGGCATCAATGCATTTCCACTGCACGGCGATAAGGGCCAGGGTGCACGCACCAAGGCGATTGAGGGCTTCGCCGACGGATCCGTGCCGGTGCTCGTGGCTACCGATATCGCTGCCCGAGGCATCGACATCGCGAACGTTTCCCTTGTCGTCCACGTTGACCCACCAGCTGAGCACAAGGCTTATCTGCACCGTGCTGGCCGTACCGCGCGCGGCGGCGAATCAGGTGCCGTGGTGACACTAGTTATGGACCAACAGCGTGAGGAAGTTGCCAAGCTCATCAAGAAGGCCGGCGTTGCGGCAGCAGAACTCGATCTCAGCGATCGCCCCACCCCCGCCGGTGCCCCAGAGCTAGCCAAGATCACCGGCGCGCGTAAGCCAAGCGGTAGCCCCCTTCCTCCACCGAATCAGAATGCATCTTCCCAGCAAGGCGGGAAGAAAAAGCCGGTTGGATCCCGGAAAGGCTCGCAGGGTAAGCCTAATCAGCCGAAGAAGGGCTCGGGCCGCAACTCTACAGACCGCAGAGCCTCGAGCAACGGCAAGGGCTACCGCTCCCGCAACGGAAAGCCAGGTGGTTCTCGCCGCCGAGGTGGTGGTCAGCGCTAATGCTGCTGACTGAGCAGGAGTGGCGGACACGGCATGACGCCCACGTCTCCCGCGCCAACGAGCTGCTAGCCCAGTTCCGCCATCCCGGTGACTATCACCCGGTTTATGACTTCCTCTTCGAGTACTATCCGGTGCGTCCCTCGCATTTGCGCCGTTGGCACCCTGGCTTTAACGTCACGCTCGCCGGCACGCCGGGCACGATCCCGCATGAGGAATGGCGCGACTACCATCGCACAGAGCAAGGCGTAACCCTTGACCTGGGAAACTTCTGGGCACGGCGGGGCGATTCCATCACTTATATCCGCAACCTGATGGCTAAAACAACCACGAATCCGGCTCAGTTCGATTGCTTCGGGCTACATGAGTGGGCCATGGTCTACAAGACGGACTCACCGCGCCATAACCTGCCGCTACGCCTTGGTGCCGAACGCACCAACGAGGTAGTGGAATCCCATCGCATTCGCTGCACGCACTATGATGCTTTCCGATTTTTCACGGAGCCTGCGCGCCCGCTCAACCTCACGGTCTTGACCCGTGAGGGCCAACCAGACAGCGACCAGGCCGGCTGCGTCCACGCCACGATGGACCTTTACAAGTGGGCCTGGAAACTCGGCCCGCTGGTTCCAGGCGAACTGTTCATCGAAACGCTGGAACTTGCCATCGAAGCCAGAACACTCGACATGGAGGCCTCACCTTATGATTGCCGTGGCTGGGGCTTCGGCGTGGTCCCAATCGAGACCGCGGCCGGCAAGGCGGAATATGTGGAGCGCCAGCGCGGGCTAGCCCAGAAAGCCAAACCATTGCGTCAACGGCTTGTCGCCATTGTTGACGAAGCCATGGCGGCTACAATTAGCAACCGTTAATGTGGCCTCCTTAAGGCTCGATATCCGGTTGTGAGAACGGCTATTACCGCCCCAGTGTGGAAGGAACTTTCGTGGCAAGACATTCCAACGGCAAAAACACATTCGCAGTGGCAGGCTGGGTATTGGCCCTCCTTGCAGCGTTGATCCTCGCACTCGCCGTCGGCGCCTATTTCCTTTTCCGCGGCAACGATGACGCCTCGACCGCCACTGCAGCAGCGTCTTCCGCAGTAGAGCCAGCCGAGGAATCAGGCGCAGCAATTTCTGATGCTGCCGCGCGCGATGAGCAAGCAGAAAGCAGCGCCGCCGCAAGCTCTGCGCCTGAGTCTTCAGAAAGCGCTCCTTCTTCCGCGGAGAAGCAACCAGAGGAAAATAAGCCTGCCACGTTCGCCGAAAATACCCTGGTTCTCCTCGATACCTCCGAGGGTCTGGCACCGTATTTCAACCAGGTAACGCAGGCCTTGGGCAACACCGCCAACGCGCTTGGCGAAAAGTCTGGTTTGGTAGGCCTGTGGAACTATTCTTCCCCACTGTCTGAGACCGCGACGGTGGGCTACCGCCAGAACATCGGCTATGGGGAGGCCGCCCCAGTGGCCTTTGCCCTGCAGCAGTTTGGAACCGGCGGCGTTCCGCAGACCCGCAGCGCCGTGACCGCAGCGGTGGCAAACGCAGCCGACCAAGCCGCAGGCACCGAGCAAAAGGCCAAGGTTCTGCTCGTTACCACCGGTACGGCCCAAGACATGGATGATCCAACTTTCCAGCAAGCTCTCGCCGATGCCAAGAGCGACAACGTCTCGCTTTCCGTCGTGCATATTGGCCCTGGGGAAAAAGACGCAGTGCTTGACGACGCCGCCGATTCCTTCACCGAAGTCACCGACCCTGCCGACCAGTCCGCCCTCGAGAAAGCCCTAAATCAAGCCGCAGGAGTTTAATCGCCGTTGCTGGCCTTACGCCACCTCGGGGCCTCCCCCCGTAGCGTCTCCGTCTTTCGCTGCAAATGGTGAGGTCCAAATGGTGAAGTCCAAATGGTGAGGATCAGATGGTGAGGTCGCGTAACACCAACATCATCGCTATACATCAGGCACAGCTTTTACGTCGCGTCCTCACCATTTAGAGATCCGGCTGCGGTGCACCTAGAGCTAGTGCCTTACTAGCCCGTTCTACAGATAAGAGAAAACGCTAAAACGCTTACAGTCCCCAACTCACGTGAGCTCGAGCTGGGGACTGTAAGCGTTTTGAAGCTGACCCGCGGGTTCCCACGGGAGCAAGGCCGCTTTACGCGGCCTAGGACCTAGGAGGACTTACGGTTGCGGCGTGCAGCCAGCTCGTCGATACCAATGACGGTCTCGTCCTTGAATTCGTCCAGGCGCTCTGCCGGGAAGGAAGAGATAGTGCCGGAAAGCTCCTTCAGGATGCCCGGGACCGCGATGCCGAAAACGCCCTGGCCGCCTGCCAAAAGGTCAATGACCTCATCGTTGGAGCGGCACTCGTAAACAGTGGTTCCGTCGGAGACGAGGGTCAGCTCTGCAAGGTCGTTAACGCCACGGTCACGCAGGGACTCAACTGCCAGGCGAATGTTCTGCAAGGAAATACCGGTATCGAGCAGACGCTTGACAATCTTGAGAACCAGAACGTCCTTGAAGGAGTACAGACGCTGGGAGCCGGAGCCACGTGCATTGCGAATGGACGGGTTGACAAGGTTGGTGCGTGCCCAGTAATCCAACTGACGATAGGTAATGCCGGCTACCTGGCAGGCAATTGGCACACGGTAGCCGAGCTCCTCGTCCGGTCCGACGTCGAAGAGCGACTCTTGCACGTAGCCCTCGCCTGCTCCGTGGGAGGCGTTGTACTCGTCTAGGTTCTCGTTGATGCTCACGTAATTACTCCAATGGGGTTTGTTGGAAGCCTCTAGGGCTTAATTAAAGGCCACGCCCCTAACCCCGTCAAGGCTAGAGGCTAAAGCTTGGCCAAACTCTCTAGCTTTACTTTAGACTTCTTCGTCCCCATTGTCATCATTAGTCACACGCGTGTCATTAGAATCTTTTTTATCTTCCGTTTCAAAAAAGTCCTCTTCAGAGACGCCCAACGAGCGCATCATCGCCTCGAAATCAGCATCTGCCTGCGGGTTACCCGAAGCGGAGCTATCTGAGCTGGACGTTTTCGCCACTTCCTCACCAGCATCGTCGGCGGGCGGATCGAAATGGAAATCAAAGTAAGCATCCATATCGTCATCCGAGACAAAGACGGCCACTTTAGACAACAGCTCTTTTTCTACAGTGATTGGTACATTGAAGTGTTCCGAAACCACCAGAGCATCGCTAAGCTTTGCGTCGTGCGCCTCACCCGCCGCATCGACGATGTCGACCATAAAGGTGCCTTCGTAATAGTTAACGATCTCAATGGAGCCCACGCCACCGAGTTGCTCAATGAGCTCGATGAGAAGGTCGTGTGTGGTGGGGCGGGTTTCGCTATAACCGTCGAGGCGCTGCATAACGCGCGCGCCTTCTAGTTGCGAGAGCCAAACGGGGAGGATGCGATTTCCTTCTACCCAGCGCATAAGAGCGCATAGTTCGCTTTCCGGCTCCATAACGTGAATGCCGTGGAACTCAAGACTAATTTTTCCCATGCTCTCCACTCTCCCACATTTGCCCGCCGCGTGGTGACGGAGAGCTTTATGTGGGCCGCTAGCACCAGGCACTAGCGGCGAAATCGGGAAATCTAGGAGTTGTATTCGTGACGCAGGTCAGTCTTGACCATGGTCGCGTGTAGCGAGACAACCAAAGCGGTCATCTGCTGTGACAATTCCTCGGCCTTCTGCACGGCAGTATCCGAGTTGGAGTTGGCCACCGGGGAGGCAACCTGCGCGATGAGATCTGCTTGGCGGCGGGCATTGTTGCGCAGCGACTTCAGCTGACGCTCTTCAAAACCGAATGCCTTAAGAGCTACTGCGGCAGATACTACGGAGACGTCATCCGCATCGAAGAACCCCGATGCGTCCGGGGTAATCAGGCCAATCTTGACTAGGCCGGCAACCTCCACCTCAGTGGAGCCTGCCTGATCAGCAACCTCTGCGTCAGTAAGACGCGTAACAACCGGAGCACGGAACTGGTCCGGGCTCAGCAACGTTTCTGCCTTGCCAGCAGAAACGATTGCAGTGACCTGGCCGGAATCCATAGCTTCCAGCTGCTCACGGATGACCTTCAGCGGGGTGTAGTTGTCACGCTGAGAGGTGAGAATGTAGAGAAGGCGATCAACGTCTTCCTGAGTGAAACGACGGTAACCGGAGGCAGTACGCTGCGGCGTGATTAGACCTTCAGACTCGAGGAATCGAATCTTCGACACGGTGACGTCTGGGAATTGCTGATTCAGATGTTCCAGGACGACGCCGATCGACATGGTCTTAGCTTTTTTTGCCTTAGCGGTCCCTTTCCGCAGGGCCGCGGCGTTAGACTGTGCTGCGCTCACTATACTTCTCTTGAATTTCTCTAAAGACTCGAAACGTGTTTATTGATTGGCGATGAAGACCAGACGGAACTTGCCGATCTGGATCTCGTCACCCACGTGAAGAACCTGGGAGTTACGCGGCTCGCGGTTGACGTAGGTGCCGTTCAGGGATCCGACATCGACGACCTCAAACTCGCCCTCGTTCACGCGGAACTCAGCGTGGCGACGGGAAACGGTGACATCATCCAAAAAGATGTCTGCCTCTGGATGACGGCCCGCGGTGGTGGTTGGGCGGTCCAACAAGAAGCGGGCACCTGCATTCGGACCACGCTTTACAACGAGGAGGGCTTGGCCCTCGGAAAGGTTTTCCACACCTGCAACGGAGGTGTCATTACCGGCGGCAGCGCCGTTTTCCATCTCCTTGAGAAGGTCTGCACGGAATACAGAAGTGGTTTCTACCTGCGGTTCCGGCGTACCGGTATGCTCGCTCATTTTTACCTCCGAAGTGTCGGATTAATGTTGACTTATTCCATATTAGCGATTCGCCCGCTTCCGCGAGCATCCTCACCAGATTTGTTTCATAAATTACTTTAACGGAAGATATTACCGATTCCTTTAAGTACGGAATTTCCTCCGCCAGACAAGGGATTATCGGAGACCATATACGTCCAGGTGGCACTCGGGCGGGCAAGCCCCGAATCTTCCAGGTGAGCACCTTTTTCATCAATGTCCACCGACTTGAAGGTAGCCACCGACTCCTCCACGGCACGTTGCGCCAAATCCTTGAACTCGCGGACCGCAATACGGTGATATTCGTCGATCGGTGTCTCACGGGCAATCGCGCGCAGGTGAATCGACTCACGGACATCGTCCATCAGCTCTAGGTGGTCGGCCCACGCTAGGTCAAGATGGTAGAGCATGATTTCCCGAGCGGCTTTTTCCTTTACCTCTGCGGGAAGTTCGGCAAGCTCCGCGGCACGTTCGGGAGCGCGCTCAGCTAATTCCTCCCAGGCTTTTGCGGTGTCGAGCAGCTTCGCTCGGCGTTCATCGATGATAACGCGTTGATCCGCCAACAGCTGGTTGTACTTCCAAGTCTGCGCGTGAATTTCCAGCAGCTGGCCTTCGGTTACGCGCTGACAATGCGCCACGAAGTCTGCCACGCGTTTGGATTCAATACGGCCAGTTTCGTCCGGCTGCGCCGAGAGGGCTTCGTCCTCCCCGCCTTGCTTGACGACGTCGTCTTCCAAAGACACGAAGAAGAGCGACAGGCCCGGGTCTCCTTGGCGTCCAGCACGCCCGCGCAGCTGATTATCCAGGCGGGAGGTGCGATGGCGCGAAGTACCGATGACGGCGAGACCGCCCAGCTGCGCGACCTGCTCGCGGTCAGCCTCAGTAGCGCCGCCCAGCTTGATGTCTGTACCGCGGCCGGCCATCTGCGTCGAGACGGTCACGCGTGCGATATCGCCGGCTTCGGCGACGATGCGAGCTTCCTCAGCATCGTTCTTGGCATTGAGCACGCTGACTTCGACGCCGCGTTCGCGAAGTGCCTCGGCTAAATCCTCCGACTCCGCGACATCGTGCGTGCCCACGAGAACCGGCTGGCCAGTAGCGTTAAGGGCCACGATTTCGTCGACAATAGCCTTCGATTTCTCCTCGACCGTGGCATAAATGCGGTCGGCCTCGTCGAAACGCTGCAGTTGTTTATTGCGCTCGATTACAGAAACGCGCAGATCATAGAACTGACGCAACTGGTCAGTCGCCTCAACCGCGGTGCCGGTCATTCCGCACACCGTCGGGTAACGGCGCATCAGCTCCTGCAGAGTGATCGTGTCGAGGATGCGGCCACCCTCGGAGACTTCAAGGCCTTCCTTAGCTTCCACCGCAGCCTGCAGGCCGTCCGGCCAGCGCTGCAAGTCAGCAACGCGGCCGCGGGAGGCGTCGATTAGCTGCAACTTGCCATCTACAACGATGTAGTGGATATCACGAATCAGCAAGGCCTTGGCGTGCAAAGCCAGATTCACCTTGACCAGAATCGTTCCGATGTTGTCCTCGGAATACAGCGAGTCAATGCCCAACTCGCGCTCGACGCGTGCCGCGCCATCATCGGTCAAAGCAACGGTACGGCCATCTTCGGCGATGACGTAGTCCAAGTCCTCACGAAGACGCGAAACCACATTGGTGATATGACCCGTGGGAGCCTCCCCTGGACGGTTTCCTGCCAGTACCAACGGAACCAGAGCCTCGTCGACCAAAACAGAGTCAGCCTCGTCTACCAAAGCGACGTCGGCTCGCGCCTGCACGGTCTGCTCGCGACTAGTGATCTGGTTATCGCGCAGCACGTCGAAGCCGAGCTCATTGACTGGGGCATAAATAATGTCGCAGGAATACGCTTTGCGACGCTGCGCGGCGTCCTTCTTCTCCGTCACGGAGTCTACGGTGAGGCCAAAAAATTCGACTAGCGGGCGCATCCATTCAGCATCCCGATCGGCCAAGTAATTGTTTACCGTCACAAGGTGGACGCGCTTACCGGTCAATGCGAAGCCGGTTGCGGCCATGGCTCCGACGAGGGTCTTGCCCTCACCAGTGGCCATCTGGATGACGTCTCCGGAAAGCAGGCGCAACACCGCTTGGGACTGAACGTGGAAAGGTTGCATGCCAAGCGTACGCTCGCTGGCCACGGCAAGGGCTGCCAAAAATCGCGCTTTATCTGCGATTTCACCCTCACGCACAGAGTCGCGGGCGGATTGTGCCACGGCGGCGTCGTCAAGCGCGGATAGCTCCTGGGTCGCAGCACCGGAGCTATCCACGATGGCTTTCGACTTTTTATCGTTCCGCTCGCTCTGCGCACCCATGGCCTTCCAAAACCAGCCAAATGCACCCATGTTCGTCTCCGTTACTGTTGAATGCTTCTTAAGTAAATCTTTAACTCTACCGACTCTAGCTAACCCTCTGTGGCCTATGTAGAGACGGCTCTATATCCTAGTCTTTATGCAATCTGTGAACGTGAAGCTCCCGTCCTCCACTGGAACCATGATGGCGGGTACCATTGACTTTCCTGACTCCGCGCCACAAGCCTTTGCGATCTTCGCGCACTGCTTTGCTGGATCGCGCCACACTCCCGGTGCGGCTCGCGTATCTAAGCAGCTCACCAATTTCGGCGTAGCTACCCTGCGCTTCGATTTCCCGGGCCTCGGCCAGTCCGAGGGCAATTTCGGTGAGACCAACTTCAGCCAAAATGTTGCTGATATTCAGGCTGCAGCAAACTGGCTGGCTGAAAACTACTCCGCTCCGCAGCTTCTGATGGGCCACTCCTTGGGCGGCGCCGCCTCCCTGGCAGCGGCAAGCGGTATTCGCTCCCTCAAGGCAGTGGCAACCATCGGCGCACCATTTGATCCTGCCCACTCTGTTTTGCACTACGCCGACAAGATTGGTGAGGTTGACGCAAATGGCGAGGTCGAGGTCATCCTCGGCGGTCGCGCGCTGACCATCTCCCGTCACTTCCTCGAAGACTTGGCGGATACCAACCCAGAGGATTACCTGCGCCTGCTGCGCAAGCCGCTGATGATCTTGCACTCCCCGATCGACCAAACCGTTGGCATCGACAATGCCCAGAACATCTTCTTAAAGACGCGCTACCCCAAGTCCTTGGTGGCCTTGGACAAGGCAGACCACCTCGTCACCAAGCAGGGTGCCGCTGCCCGCGCCGCAGACCTCATTGGCGCTTGGTTCGAGCAGTTCATCGTGCCGGAGAATGTACCAGCCCACATCGATGAAACTGCAGCTGAAGCGCAGCCTGCAGTCGGTACTAAGTTCGGCGTGGTGGTTCGCCACAATGAGCGCAGCGTCACGGCTGACCGCCCCAAGAAACAGGGCGGAAAGGGCCAAGGATTCACCGCGGAGGGCCTGCTGATGTCCGCGCTAGCTGCCTCGACCACGCAAACAATCAAGGAAGCCTCCAAAGGCATGCCGCTCGACGACGTCCAGGTCAACGTCACGTATGTGGGGGACACGACGTTTGAGCGCCGCATAAAGCTTGTGGGCGATCTTTCAGCGCAGCAGAAGTCGACCTTGCTCGAGGCCGCGAAGTCCTCTCCTGTTGAGCTGTTGCTGGGCGCCGCCCAAATCGTGGACGTCGAAGCATGATCGTGCTCAACCCCTTGTGCCCCGAAGCCCGCTGCCCTTGTGGGCTCGGGCTTAGCTTCGGCGAATGCTGCGGCAAGTACCACGGCGGCAAGCCCGCCCCGACCGCTGAGGCCCTCATGCGCTCACGCTTTTCGGCCTTCGTGACCGGCGATGAGGATTACCTGCTGCGCACCTGGGACCCGGAAACCCGGCCAGAGCGCCTACACCTGGAAGACAACGGTATCCACTTTTATCGCCTGGACATCATCGATACCGTCGACGGCGGCCCGCTCGATGATACGGGAATCGTGGAGTTCGAAGCTTTCTACAAAGGCGCGGCCGCAGGCTCCCAGCGTGAGCGCTCACAGTTCCGGCGCACACAGTGTCAGTGGGTATATAGCACCGGCGATTTTTAAGCAATACCCAGCTCACACAGGCGATTGGAATCAGTGAATACTACTGATGTAATCTATTCAGGTCGCATCCTCGAGATGTGACGGCGGACTATGGCGCAGTTTGGTAGCGCACTACACTGGGGGTGTAGGGGTCGCAGGTTCAAATCCTGTTAGTCCGACCAAACCGGAAGACGGTTTTGCGAATCTAGCTTAAATCATTTGCGAAACTGCTCCGCATAGCTAAACCCACCGCTTCACCGCGGTGGGTTTAGTCGTTTTCGCTCTGTTCCAGTCGTTGACTAATAAGGAACACAACATGGTTCGCCCCCTCTAAAACGACTTCTAGCCCGGAACCCCATATCGGTTTTCCGAGCTAGATGGATAAAAGTATTCAGTTGGTCTTAAGCGGCCTCGCGCGCAGGCGGCGCGTTCGGGCTTGCCTTCTCGCGCGCCGGATCGCGCGGCGGTACAGGTTTACCAGAGTCAGGAGGCGGAGTCTTTTCATCCCGATCCACCCGGCCAAGAAAACGCCGAATCATAGATACATTGGCCGCGACCACACCAAGAGCTGTATAGAAGAAGGCCGCAGCAAAACCGCGTACAGGTCTTCTCGTATGGTCACCAATAGCAGCACCACTGAAGTGTCCCAGGTTTTGTTCCGTTTGA
>NZ_KV793651.1:0-359 GCF_001808545.1 Corynebacterium sp. HMSC077D03 | reverse complement strand
CCCACTCGAACGTCGCGATTTCTACCTCGATAACGTCATCCCACCTGCGGGTATGGATCAGCTCGTTCTTGTAGGAGCCGTTAACGTTTTCAGCCAAAGCATTGTCATAGGAGTCACCAACCGTCCCAGTGGAAGCGGCAATGCCATGCTGGGCAAGTCGCTCGTTGTAGACCACGCTCACGTACTGCGACCCATGATCCGAATGGTGAATGAGACCTGTCGTTTCCTCAGCACACACGATCGCCTGGTTGAGAGCCTGCAGCGGCAACGCTTCGGTGCGCATCGAGTCTGATAGCGCCCACCCAACGATTCGCCGGGAGTAAACGTCAGTGACAAACGCGGCGTACACAAAGCCTTTC